>NZ_BCPO01000140.1:0-13709 GCF_016586105.1 Burkholderia sp. E168m15 | reverse complement strand
GTCGTCCGGCTGCGGCGCGCTGGTCGCGAGCGGCGAGGTCGACATGGCGCTCGGCGGCGACCAGGGCGGCTCGGTGCGAATCCCGTCCGCCTATTGCGGCATCTACGGGATGAAGCCGACGCACGGGCTCGTGCCGTACACCGGTGCGATGCCGATCGAGGCGACCGTCGATCATCTCGGGCCGATGACGGGCAGCGTGCTCGACAACGCGCTGCTGCTCGATGTCATCGCGGGCGACGACGGGCTCGATCCGCGCCAACGGATGTTGCCGCCGCGCGCCGATTATCTCGGCGCGATCCGCGACGGCATCGCGGGCCTACGGATCGGCATTCTGCGCGAGGCGTTCGGGCTCGCGAATTCGGAGAAAGTGGTCGACGAGGCCGTGCGGGTCGCCGCCCTCCGGTTGCGCAAGCTGGGCGCGAACGTCGACGAAGTGTCGGTGCCGCTGCATGCGGCCGGCACCGCGATCTGGCTGCCGATTGCGGCCGAGGGCGCGACGCAGCAGATGATGAAGGGCAACAGCCACGGTTTCAACTGGGGCGGTCTGTACGTGACCGGCATGATCGATCATCACGCGGGCTGGCGCGAGCGCGCCGACGAGCTGCCGGATACCGTGAAGGTGACGATGCTGCTCGGCGAATATTTCACGAGCCGGTATCGCGGGCGCTACTACGCGAAGTGCCAGAACCTCGCGCGACGCTTGCGGTCGGCTTACGACACGGCGCTGCAATCGTATGACGTATTGCTGATGCCGACCGTCCCGATGCGCGCGTCGGAACTGCCGAAGCCCGACTGTGCGATGTCCGAGTCGCTGACGCGGGCGTTCGAGATGCTCACGAATACCGCGCCGTTCGACGTGTCCGGGCACCCGGCGATGTCGCTGCCGTGCGGGGTAGCCGACGATCTGCCGATCGGGCTGCAACTGGTCGGGCGCCGTTTCGACGAGGCGACGCTCTACCGCTGCGCGTATGCGTACGAACAGTCTTCCGACTGGCGCCAGACGACCTTCGCATGACATGTCCGGCGCGGCCGCGCATCGCCGCCGCGCCGCCTGTCGGTCCGACCGGCAACGCGGCCTGCACGGTTGCCGATTGGACAATGCGCTTTTGAACGGGCACGCTACCGGTTGCGTGTTGGCTAACCCATGTGGGGCACGACCATGACGATGCGTCCTTTCCCGCGCGCCGCAAGCGGCGACGCGCCCGGCCCGGCGTCCGACGGCCCGCCGGGCGAATGGACGAATTCGGCGATCGAAGTGGCGACCGACGGCTCGGTCAGCCAGCGTATCGAGTTCTGGCGCGAGACGATTCTGCGTTTGTTCGCGGACGTGCAGATCGCGGCCGTGCAGAAAGCCGATTTCTTCGGCCAGGTGCGGCAGCGCAAATGCGAAAAGATGCGGATCTCGGAAATCTACGCCAGCGAACAGGCCGTGAGTCGGCGCTATCGCCAGGCGCGCAGCGAGTATGAAGACAAGTATTTCGGCGTATTGATGCTCGAGGGCAGCCAATCGGTCGAGCAGGACGGCAAGATCGTCACGCTGCACCCGGGGGATTTTGCGATCTACGACGCGACCCGGCCGCACCACCTGCAGTTCGGCCAGTCGTGGCGCGAGATCGTCGTCAGCATTCCCCGCGCGACCCTGAACCAGCTCGTCGTCGGGATGGAACACCGCACGGCATGCCCGACGCACACCGGCGCGGGCGTCGGCAGCGTCATGCGCGCGTTTCTCGAACAGATGTCGTCGCAGATCCGCAGCGTGACCGAGGACGAGATGCGGCAGTTGTCGGATACCGCGATCTCGCTGATCGCGATGACGCTCGGCGGCATGCAGCGCAACGACCTCGCGCAATCGAGGATGAAGGCGTTGACGCTGACGCGTGTGAAGCGGCATCTGCTCGAGCACCTGCACGATCCGGAGCTGAGCCCGATGATGATCGGGCAGTCGATCGGGATGTCGTCGCGGTACATCAACAAGCTGTTCGAAGCCGAGAACACGTCGCTGATGCGTTATGTATTGAACCTGCGGCTCGAACGGTGCGCGCAGGATCTTGCGAATCCGCAATGCGCGGTGCTGCGCGTGTCCGATATCGCGTTGCGCTGGGGATTCAACGACATGTCGCATTTCAGTCGCGTGTTTCGGGAGCGGTTCGCGATGTCGCCGCGGGCGTGGCGCGAGCAGGGCGGCAAGCCGCGCGCGTAACGCGCCGTCCTGGGCCGCGTTCGCGGCAGGCAGGCGCCGATCGGAGGCGGCTGGACGTCGACGGGCGCGGCCGCCGTCAGTGCAACGCGCGCGGCGCGTGCGTCGGGCGAGCGCCGTGCGGATCGGTCGACGCCGCCGAATCGGTCGATTCGGCCGGCCCGGCGGCGTCGGCCGGACGCAGCGGCCCGCCCGGGGACGGCTGCGTCGACACCGAGAAGCCGAACGTATTGACGCCGCCCGAGCACGCGACGAACACGCCGCCGCCGTGCATCTCGGCCACGGCCTTGACGATCGACAGTCCGAGCCCATGGTTTTCCTTGCTGTTCGCGCGCGCTTCCTCGAGCCGGTAGAAGCGCTCGAACACGTGCGAGCGCTGCACGGGGTCGATCGGCTCGCCGGGGTTCGACACGGCCATCTCGACGAGCGTGTCGCGGCGCGTGATCGTCACGTTCAGCGTCGCGCCGGGCGCCGAATGCTGGATCGCGTTGATCAGCAGGTTCGTCATCGCGCGGCGGAACAGCGACGGATCGACGGCCGCGCGCGCGTCGCCGTGCAGTTCGGCACGCAACTGCGCCTCGTCGAGCGGGATTTCGAGGAAGTCGAGCATGCGCCGCACCTCGTCGGCGAGCGACACGTCCTTCAGGTCGCTCGCGCGCTCGCCGCGGTCGCTGCGCGACAGGAACAGCATGTCGTTGATGATCACGCGCAGCCGCTCGAATTCCTCGAGGTTCGATTGCAGCGTCTGGCGCATCCGGTCGACGGAACGGTCGCGGCTCGTCAGCGCGACCTGGGTCTGGCCGATCAGGATGCTGATCGGCGTGCGCAGCTCGTGCGCGACGTCCGCGTTGAACGCTTCGAGCCGCGCGTAGGTTTGCTGGATGCGTTCGAGCGCGCCGTTGAACGACGTGGCGAGATCGCGCAACTCGGTGGGTAGCGCGTCGGTGTGCAGCCGCTGGCGGCGGTTTGTCGCGCTGACGCTCGCCGCGTCCTGCGACAGCCGGTCGAGCGGCGCGAGCCCGAAGCGCGCGACCGCGCGGCTCAGCAGCAGCGTGATGACGGTGGCCGTCGCGATCAGCGCGGCCAGCGTCCAGCCGAAGCGGCGCAGCATCCGCTGCGTCCGTTCGCACGTCGTCGCGACGACCAGTTGCAGCGTCGGCCGCTCGCCGGCGCCGGCCAGCGTGATGGTCTTCGTCATCACCGCGTAGCTGCTGTCGTTGAGCTGGTAGCGCTGGAACGCGCCGAACGGCGGATCGAGCGGCACGCCGTCGACGGGGCTGCCGAAGCGGAACGCGGGGTTGTCGCTGATCACCTGGTAGTGCGTCGAGCCGTCGGGCGGTTCGAGATCGGCGAGTTTTTCCTGCATCAGGCGGCCGCGCGCGGCCGTGGTCGCGTGCGACACGATCATCGCGGCGACCTTGGCGCGCGTGTCGATCGTCGCGCGCAATTCGGCGAACAGCTGGCGCTCCATCATCACGAACAGCCCGCAGCCGACCAGCGTGAACACGAGCAGCGACACGATGCCGAACATCGCCGAGAGCCGCAGGATGATCGAGCGTTTCATGCGCGCCGCTCCGTGTCGCCGTCCTCGCGCGCCTCGAGCACGTAGCCCATCCCGCGGATCGTGTGCAGCAGCTTCTCCGCGAAGGGGCCATCGAGTTTCGCGCGCAGGCGCTTGATCGCCGTCTCGACGACGTTCGCATTGCTGTCGAAGTTCACGTCCCACACGAGCTCGGCAATGGTCGTCTTCGACAGCACCTCGCCGCTGCGCCGCGCGAGCACGCCGAGCAGCTGGAATTCCTGCGCGGTCAGGTCGAGCCGCGCGCCGTCGCGGGTCGCGCGGCGGCCGATCAGGTCGACGCGCAGGTCGCCGATCGAAATCAGCGTCGATTCCTGCACGCGGGCGCGGCGCGTCAGCGCACGCAGCCGTTCGATCAGTTCGAGGAACGAGAAGGGCTTGGTCAGGTAGTCGTCGGCGCCGCCGCGCAAGCCCCGCACGCGGTCGTCGACGCGATCGCGCGCGGTCAGCATGATCACGGGAGTCTGCTTCTGCGCGCGCAATGCACGCAGCACGCCGAAGCCGTCGAGCTTCGGCAGCATCACGTCGAGCACGACCACGTCGTAGTCGAATTCGACGGCTTTCCACGCGCCGTCCTCGCCATCGAGCGCGGTATCGACGACCCAGCCTTCCTCGGTCAGGCCGCTCTTCAGGTATTCGACGACTTTCGGTTCGTCCTCGACGATCAGTACTTTCATGTTCGTTTTCCGCGTAACCGGGTTAAGGGCGGGTCAAGGGCCGACACCCGCGCCGCGCTGCGGGGCCGCCGACGCGACGTCGGACGGCGCCAGGCCGCTCGCCGCATCGCCGTCCCAGCCGCCGCCGAGCGCCTTCGCGAGAAACACCACGAGCGCCGCGCGCTGGCCCTGGATCTGCACGGCCTGGCGCTCGCTCGTCAGCAACTGCTGCTGGGCCGTCAGCACGTCGATGAACGGCGTCAGGCCGCCCGCGTAGCGGTCCTGCGCAAGCGATACGAGCTTGCGCGCGTCGTCGACGGCCGCGGAAGCCTGCTGCGCGGCCTGCGCGAGCACCGACAGGCCGGTCACCGCATTTTGCACCTCCTGGAACGCGGTGAGCACGGTCTGCCGGTAGCTGGCCTGCGCGGCGACGTAGCCGGCCTGCGCGAAATCGACGCCGGCCTTCAGCTTGCCGCCCTCGAACAGCGGCTGGCTGAGCGAGCCGCCAACCGACCACAGCAGTGCCGGCACGGTGAACAGGCCCGCGAAGCGGGTCGCGTCCCAGCCGATGTCCGGCGACAGCGTGATACGCGGGAAATACGCGGCGCGCGCGACGCCGATCTGCGCGTTCGCGGCGGCCATCGCGCGCTCGGCCGACGCGACGTCGGGGCGCCGCTGCAGCAGGTCGCTCGGCATCCCGGTCGGCAGCGCGGGCGCGTTGATCGGCACCACGCGCGGCGGCAGCGAGAAGGCGGGAGCCGGCGTACCGACCAGCGTCGCGATCGCGGTTTCGACCTGCGCGCGTTGCTGGATCAGCAATTGCGCCTGCGTGCGGGTCGCGTCGAGCTGCGCGCGCTGCTGCAACAGGTCGAGGCCCGACACCGCGCCGAGGTCGTGGCGCGCGCTGACGTAATCGAGCGCCTTCTGTTGCAGGTCGATCGAGCGCTTGACGACGTCGATCTCGGTGTCGAGCTCGCGCAGCGTGAAATAGCTCGACGCGAGGTCGGCGCTCAGCACGAGGCGCGCGTTTGCGAAATCGTCACGCGACTGCTCGGTGCTGGCCTGCGCGGCTTCGACGTTGCGCCGCACGCGGCCGAACAGGTCGAGTTCGTAGCTGACCGCCGCGCCCACCTGGATGTCGTTCTGCACGGTCGACATGCTCTGCGTCGCGTAGTTGGTCTGCGGCCGGTCGGCGGAGATCTTGAAGCGCTGGCCGCTTGCGTTCAGCCCGACGGCCGGATACTGCGCGGACGCCACCGACGCGAGCGTCGCCTTCGCCTGGTCGTAGCGCGCGGCCATCGCCTTCAGGTTCTGGTTGTTGCGCAGCGCGTCGGCTTCCAGTGCGTCGAGCTGGGCGTCGCCGAACGCGGTCCACCAGGCGGGATCGAGCGGCGCGCGGGCCGGCGCGGCCGGCTGCCAGTATGCGTCGGCCGGGTCGAGCCGCCACGCGGCCGGCGTATCGACGGGCGGGCGCCGGTAATCCGGGCCGACCGTGCAGCCGGCGAGCACCGCGGCCGCGACGATCGCCACGGCGCCGATCGCGGCCGGGTGCACGCGGGGGCGCATCGCGATCACGACTTCGCCCCCGCGACCGCCGAGGCGGGCTGTGCCGCCGGCGCCTGCACGACGACCCGGTCGCCGGTCGCGAGCGCGTCGCTCGGGTTCGCGACGAGGCGGTCGTTCGGCGTGATCGGCCCGTCGACTTCGAGCGTCTGGCCGATCGTGCGCACGACCGTCACCTGTTTCAGCCGGACCTGGCCGTTCGCATCGACGGCGGCGACCGTCGGGCCTTCGGCGCGGAACAGCAGCGTATTGGCCGGCACCTGCAGGCGGCCGACCGGCGTCATCGGCAGCGTCGCCTGCACGTACGCGCCGGGCAGCAGCCGCCCGTCCGGATTCGGCAGCGTGATCTCAATCTGCAGCGAACGCGTCGCGACGTCGATCGCCTGCGACGTGCGCGTGATCGTCCCGTCGAAAGTGCGCCCCGGCAGCTCGGCCTGCGCGACGCTCACGTGCTGGCCGACCTTCACCTGCTGCGCATACGCCTGCGGCACCTGCACGTACAGGCGCAGCCGGTCGGCCTGCACGACCGTGAACAGCGAGCGGCCCGCGTTGCCGGAATTGACGAGATCGCCGACGTCGACGTTGCGCTGCGTGACGATCCCGTCGATCGGCGCGACGATCCGCTGGAAGCCCTTCAGCTCGGTGAGGCGGCGCATGTTCGCATCGGCCGCCGCGAGGTTCGCGCTGCCCTGGCTGAACGCGCCTTGCCGGTCGTCGAGTTCCTGCTGCGACACGGCATCGCGCTGGCGCAACTGCTGCGCGCGGTCGAACGACGTCTTCGCGAGCGCGAGCGCGGCTTGCGCCTGCTGGCGCTGCGCGGTGGCCTGCGCCAGTTCCTGGTTCAGCTCCGGCGTGTCGAGTTCGGCGAGCGTTTGTCCCTGCTTCACGTGCGCGCCGATATCGGCCTGCCAGCGCAGCACGTAGCCACTGGCGCGCGCATAGATCGGCGCCTCGACGAAGCCGCGCAGCGTGCCGGGCAGCGTCAGCTTGCCGCCGGTGGCCGCGTCGACCGGATGCACGACGCTCACGTACTGGCGCGTGTTCTGCGCGGCGACCGCGTCGAGGCGATGCTGGTTCAGCACGTTGACGACGATGGTGCGCGCGGCGCCCGCCGCGAGCAGCACGCCGATCACGATCAGGACGATCCGTCCGCGCCGCGACACCGACGCGCGCGCCGGCAGGTGCATGCCGTGTTCGTCCACCTGGATGCCGACGGCGCTGTGATGTTTCTCTTCCATGAATTCAACCAGTTCAACCGGGTAGTGGGGCGAAAGTCAGTGTCCGGCCTGGCGCGCACGCCGCCGGGCCAGCCGCGCATGCACGCCGCCGAACACGAGCGGCACGAACAGCAACGTCGAAACGGTCGCGAACAGCAGCCCGCCGATCACCGCGCGGCCGAGCGGCGCATTCTGCTCGGCGCCTTCGCCGAGACCGAGCGCCATCGGCACCATCCCGATGATCATCGCGAGCGCCGTCATCAGCACCGGCCGGATGCGGGTCGCGCCGGCCTCCAGCGCGGCCGTGAGCGGCGGCGCGCCCGCCGCGAGGCGTTGCCGCGCGAACGACACGACCAGGATGCTGTTCGCGGTCGCGACGCCGACCGTCATGATCGCGCCCGTCAACGCGGGCACGCTCAGGTGCGTGCCGGTGATGAACAGCATCCACGCGATGCCGGCGAGCGCGGCAGGCATCGCGCTGATGATGATCAGCGGGTCGAGCCACGACTGGAAATTGACGACGATCAGCAGGTAGACGAGCACGATCGCCATCGCGACGCCCGCGCCGAGGCCGATGTACGACGTGCGCATCGTCTCGATCTGGCCGCGCATCGTGAGGTCGGTGCCGCGCGGCAGCGTCGCGCGCGCGTCGGCCACGATGCGGTCGATCTCGCCCGCGACCGCGCCGAGATCGCGGCCCTCGACGCTCACGTACACGTCGATCGCCGGGCGGATGTTGTAGTGCGTGATCACGGCCGGGTTCACGGTACTGCGGACCTGCACGAGATTACCGAGCAGCTGCAGCGGCGTGCCGGTGCGGCCGCTCGCGGAGATCGGCGTGCCGAGCAGGTCGTCGACCGACGACAGGTTGTATTGCGGGGTCTGGATCTGCAGCGGGTACTGGACGCCGGTGCGCGGGTTGATCCAGAACGACGGCGTCGTCTGCGAACTCCCCGACAGCGAGATCAGCATGTTCTGCGCGACGTTCTGCGCGGAGAGATTGAGCTGCTGCATGCGCGTACGGTCCATGTCGGCCAGCAGGGTCGGCTCGTCGTTGCGTTGCAGCACGTGCACGTCGACGGCGCCGGGGATTTGCCTGATCTTTTTCATCAGGCTGCTCGCAATGGTCATGTTACTCGCGAGATCGTTGCCGAGCACCTGCACGTCGATCGCGGCCGGCTGCCCGAAGTTGAGGATCTGCGTGATGATGTCCGACGGCTGGAAGAAGAACTCGACGCCCGGGAAGCGCTGCGGCAGCAGCGTGCGCAGCGTCTGTACGTAGTGCCCGGTCGCGCGGTGGCCGGGTTTCAGCGCGATCAGCAGTTCGCCGTCGAGCGTGCCGATCGTGCCGGCGTTGCTGTACGACAGGTTGATGCCGCTCACCGGCAGGCCGAGGTTGTCGACGATCGCGCCGAGCTCGTCGGGCGGCACGGTTGCGCGGATCACGCGCTCGACCTGGTCGGCGAGCCGCGCGGTTTCCTCGATCCGGTAGCCGGTCGGCGCGCGCACGTGCAGCCGGAGGTTGCCGGAATCGGCGTTCGGGAAGAAATCGCGGCCGAGCATGAACACGAGGCCGGTCGACAGCACGCAGAAGCCGAGGAAGCACAGCGCGTAGAAGCGGCGGCGCACGAGCAGGATAGTGAGCAGCACGATGTACCACGCGCGCAGCCGTTCGAACGCATGGTTGAACGCGTGATGGATGCGTGCGAAGCGCGACGTCGAATGATCGGCGCCGGTGTTCGCCTGCTGCGGGCGGAACAGCAGCATCGCGAGCGTCGGCACCAGCGTGCGCGACAGCACGTACGACGCGAGCATCGCGAACACCACGGCTTCCGCGAGCGGCACGAACAGGAAGCGCGCAACGCCGGTCAGGAAGAACATCGGCACGAACACGATGCAGATACACAGCGTCGACACCAGTGCGGGCACCGCGATCTCGCCCGCGCCTTCGAGGATCGCATCGTGCAGGTTCGTCCCCAGATGCAGGTGCCGCTCGATGTTCTCGATCGTGACGGTCGCGTCGTCGACGAGAATGCCGACCGCGAGCGCGAGGCCGCCCAGCGTCATGATGTTGATGGTCTCGCCGAGCGCGGACAGCGCGATCAGCGACGTGAAGATCGACAGCGGGATCGAAATCGCGATGATCAGCGTGCTGCGCCAGTTGCCGAGGAACAGCAGGATCATCATCGCGGTCAGTACGGCGGCGATCAGCGCCTCGTGGATCACGCCCTGGACGGCCGCGTTGACGAACACCGACTGGTCGAACAGCGGCGTGATCGTGAGCCCCTCGGGCAGCGTCGGGATCACCTTCGGCAGCAGCGCCTTCAGGTCCGACACGACCTTGAGCGTCGACGCGTCGCCGCTTTTCAGGATCGAGATCAGCACGCCGCGCTGGCCGTTCTGGCGCACGACGTTGGTCTGCGGCGCGAAGCCGTCGCGCACCGCCGCGACTTCGCGCAGGTAGGTCGTCGCGCCGTTGATCGTCTGGACCGGCAGGTTGCTGATGTCGGCGACCGTATCGGCCGACGCGTTCGTGTCGATCCGGTATTCGGTCTGGCCCATCTTCGCGGTGCCGGTCGGCAGCACGAGGTTCTGCGCGTTGACCGCGTTGACGATGTCGGCCGGCGTGAGCCCCTTCGCCTGCAGCGCCTGCGGGTCGAGGTCGATCGCGACCACGCGGGTGCGGCCGCCGTACGGGAACGGGATCTGCACGCCCGGCACCGTGATCAGCTGCGGGCGCAGGAAGTTGAGCGCGATGTCGGCGAGCGACTGCTCGCTGAGCGTCTGGCTCGACAGTCCGAGCTGGATCACCGGAATGCTCGACGCGGAATAGGTGATCACGAGCGGCGGCGTCGCGCCCTGCGGCATCTGCCGCACGATCGCCTGCGCGGATGACACCGTCTGCGCGATCGCCGTCTGCACGTTCGCGCCGGGTTGCAGGAACACCTTCACGACCGCGATGCCGGGCAGCGACGTCGATTCGACGTGCTGGATGTTGTTGACGGTCGTCGTCAGGATGCGTTCATGCACGGACGTGATGCGGTTCGTCATCTCCGTCGCGGAGAAGCCGCTGTAATTCCAGATCACGCTGATCACGGGGATGTTGATCGCGGGCAGCACGTCGACCGGCGTGCGCATCAGCGCCAGCGGGGTGGCCAGCACGATCATGATGGCCATGACGATGAACGTGTAGGGGCGCCTGAGCGCGAGATTGACGATCCACATGAAGGCGGCGGGGCAGGCGGTGATCGGCGGCGGTGAAGGGAACCCGAATGATAGGCGTCGGCCCGCGACGGGTTACTGTCGCGAAACTGGCGGAATTGTCAGGTTGGGGCGTGGCGTCCGTCGGCCGATTCCGCAGACGGAATGCGTCGTCGCGATCGCGACGGTTTCGCGCATCGGGCGGCGCTCACAGCTGCTCCATGCCGAAGCGCGCGAGCGCGTCGAGATCGACGACGTCGATCTGGTTGTACGCGAGCCGCAGCGCGCCGAGCTTCTCGAGCTGCTGCAGCGCCTGGTTGATCCGCTGGCGCGACACACCGACGAGCATCCCCAGTTCCTCCTGCGAGATCGACAGCGACGGGCCGGTGTCCGGGTACAGCGCGGGATTGAAGAGCTGCGCGAGCGCCTGCGCGACGCGCGCGTCGACGTCGAGCAGCCGGCTGTTCTGGATCGACGCGATGAATTCGCCCATCCGGTTGTTCAACTGATGAATCACGAAGCGCGTGAACGGCAGGCTCGTGTCGAGCAGCGCATGGAACGTGTCGACCGGCACGAACAGCACGGTCGAGCGCTGGATCGCGACGACCTCGTACTTGCGCAGCTCGCGCTTGATCACGCTGCCTTCGCCGAACCAGCCGCCCGACGGCACCCCGGAGAACGTGCAGCCGCGCCCCGACACGTTGAAGATCGCGAGCTTCAGCAACCCCTGATGGACGCCGATCCAGTATTCGGACGGCGCGAGCCGGTGCGCGATCACGTCGCCGGCTTCGCACTGCGCGACGTGCGACTCGGCCAGCACGCGCGCCTGGTGTTCGGGCGCCAGCGTGCGAAACCACGCGCACTGGCCGAACAGCGTCGCGAGCGGCGGCAGCGGGCCCGGTTCGGGGAGCGTGTCGGCCGGGGCGGCGGCCGCGTCGAGGTGGTCGTGCATGGGTGCGGGTTTGCGAGGATAGGGATAACGCGCAGCGCTCGAGCGGCACTCTGTCGTTTCGATGACAGACGGCTCACAATAGCGCCCGTTAGGCTGTCGGCAATTGAACCACATCAAAACGATCCGGGGTGCATGCGCCCCGGTGGACAGAACACGGGAGACAGGATCATGACGCAGATGTTCGAGGCCGGGCTCGGCCGCCGCGATGCCAATTACGTGCCGCTCACCCCGATCGATTTCCTGATCCGGGCGGCCGAAGTCTACGGCGAGCGCCTCGCGATCGTGCACGGTGACGTGCGGCGCACGTGGGGCGAGACCTGCACCCGCGCGAAGCAGCTGGCGAGCGCGCTCGCGCAGGCCGGCGTCGGGCGCGGCGACACGGTCGCGGCGCTGCTGCCGAACATCCCGGCGATGGTCGAGGCGCACTTCGGCGTGCCGATGGCCGGCGCGGTGCTGAACACGATCAACACGCGGCTCGACGCGTCGTCGGTGCTGTTCATGCTGCGTCACGGCGAGGCGAAGGTGCTGATCGTCGACACCGAATACGCGGAGGTCGCGCAGCGCGCGGCGCTGGAGCTGCCGGGCCTGAAGATCGTCAGCGTGGCCGACGCGCTGCCGGCCGACCCCGACCGTTTCGCGGGCGCGACCGACTACGAGGCGTTCGTGGCCGGCGGCGACCCCGACTACGCATGGACGCCGCCCGCCGACGAATGGGAGGCGATCGCGCTGAACTACACGTCGGGCACGACCGGCGACCCGAAGGGCGTCGTCTATCACCATCGCGGCGCGTATCTCGCGGCGATCAGCAACATCCTCGAATGGGACATGCCGAAGCACGCGGTGTATCTGTGGACGCTGCCGATGTTCCACTGCAACGGCTGGTGTTTCCCGTGGGCCGTCGCGGCGCGCGCGGGCGTGAACGTGTGCCTGCGCAAGTTCGACGCGAAGACTGTGTTCGACCTGATTCGCCGCGAGCGCATCACGCATTACTGCGGCGCGCCGATCGTGCAGAGCGCGATCGCGAACGCGCCGGCCGAGTTGCGCGCGGGGATCGACCACACGGTGCATGCGATGGTCGCGGGCGCGGCGCCTGCGCCGGCCGTGATCGCGAAGATGAAGGAGATCGGCTTCGACCTGCTGCACGTGTACGGGCTGACCGAGGTCTACGGCCCGGCGACCGTCTGCGCGAAGCAGGCGCACTGGGATGCCGTGTCCGACGAGGAGCGCGCGCGGCTGAATGCGCGCCAGGGCGTGCGCTACCACCTCGAGGCCGGCGCGACGGTGCTCGATCCCGACACGATGACGCCGGTGCCGGCCGACGGCGAGACGCTCGGCGAGATCATGTTCCGCGGCAACATCTGCATGAAGGGCTACCTGAAGAACCCGAAGGCGACCGACGAGGCGTTCCACGGCGGCTGGTTCCATACCGGCGATCTCGCGGTGCTGATGCCGGACGGCTATATCCGGATCAAGGATCGCAAGAAGGACATCATCATCTCGGGCGGCGAGAACATCTCGAGCATCGAGGTCGAGGACGCGCTGTACCGGCATCCGGCGGTGGCCGTCGCGGCCGTCGTCGCGATGCCCGACCCGAAATGGGGCGAGGTGCCGTGCGCGTTCGTCGAGCTGCGCGAAGGCGCGAGCGCGACCGAGGAAGAGATCGTCGCGCACTGCCGGCAACTGCTCGCGGGCTTCAAGGTGCCGAAGGCCGTGCGCTTCGGCGAGCTGCCGAAGACCTCGACCGGCAAGATCCAGAAGTTCCAGTTGCGCCATGCGGTCGGTTCGGACAAGGCGATCGACCTGGCGGGCGACAAGAAGTAGTCGAGGCCGGCCGCGGCCGATCGTTCGTCGTCCGGCGTTCGTCACGCGTCGCGTGCGAGCCGGAACACGCTGACCGCGTCCGACAGTTGCGCGGCCTGCTCGCGCAACGCGACGGCCGCGCGCTCGGCGTCCGAGATCAGCAGCGCATTCTGCTGCGTTGCTTCGCCGATCTGCGTGACGGCCAGATTCACCTGCTCGATGCCGGTCGATTGTTCGCGCGACGCGGCGCTGATCTCGCCGATCAGCGTGCGCACCTGGTCGACCCGCGCGACGATGTCGCGCATCGTGCCGCGCGCGGCGTCCGCGATCCGGTAACCCTGTTCGACCGTCGTCGACGATTCGGCGCTCAGCGCGTCGATCTCCTTGACCGCGGCGGCGCTGCGCTGCGCGAGCGCGCGCACCTCGGCCGCGACCACCGCGAAGCCCTTGCCGTGTTCGCCCGCGCGGGCGGCCTCGACGGCCGCGTTCAGCGCGAGGATGTTGGTCTGGAACGCGATGCCTTCGATCGCGCCGGTGATCTCGG
>NZ_BCPO01000139.1:0-6437 GCF_016586105.1 Burkholderia sp. E168m15 | reverse complement strand
ATGCCTTCGATCGCGCCGGTGATCTCGGCGATCCGGCGCGTCGCGCGGCCGATGTCGTCCATCGTCGCGACCACGCGCTGCACCGCGGCGTCGCCGTTCGTCGCGGCGGCCGACGCATCCGCGACCAGCGCGTTGGCTTGCGCCGCATGCTCGGCGCTCTGCTGCACGGCGGCGGTGATCTGCTCCATGCTGGCGGCCGTCTGTTCGACGCTGCTGGCCTGCGTCGCGATCCGCGCGGCGATGTCGCTGCTGCCGGCCGCGATGCCGACCGTGCCGTGCGCGATGTCGGCCGCGCCGTTGCGCACTTGCGCGACGATCCGCGCGAGGCCGTCGCCGATCCCGTCGACCGCCTGCACGAGCCGGCCGATCTCGTCGTTGCCCGCGCTGCCGTGCGCGGCCGCGCCGTCGCGGATGCGCACGCTGAGATCGCCCGCCGCATAGCGCTCGGACGCGCGGGCGGCGGCTTCCAGCGGCCGGCTCACCACGCGCCGCACGACGATGACGAACAGCGTCGCGAACGCTGCGACGAGCACGGCGCCGATCATCAGGAAGCGGTTGCGGGTGGCGCGCATGGTGGCCAGCAGCTCGTCGTCGAGCGCGATCCCGCCGACGAGCCATTGCCACTGCGGAATCGTCGTGAACGACACGAATTTCGCGGTCGGCCCGGCGTCGTGCGCGGCCGGGTCGGTCGACGTATACGCGAGCCGGCCCTGGGCCGCCGCGAGCATCTGCGCGTAGGGGGCGCGCGTGTCGTCGGCACGCTGGCCGGCCGCATCGGGATGCACGACGAAGGTGCCGCGCGACGGGCCTTGCGACGCATCGAGCACGAAGTAGTAGCCGTTGTCGCCGATCTTCAGCGCACGGATGCCGTCCTCGACGAGCTTGAGCTCGGCGCCGATGTCGAGGCCGACGAACAGCGCGCCGATCACGCGGCCGGTCGCGTCGGTCACCGGCTTGTACTGCGTGATGTACGACCGGCCGAACAGCTTCGCGAGGCCCGTGTAGCTGCGCCCGGCGACCAGCGGCGCATACGCGGGGCCGGCGCGGTCGAGCTTGGTGCCGACGGCGCGCGCGCCGTCCTGCTTCTTCAGCGACGTCGTGATGCGCACGAAATCGTCGCCGTCGCGCGCGAAGATCGTCGCGATCGCGCCGCTTTTCTTCAGGAACTGGTCGGGAATCGAGTAGTCGAGGTCGAGCGGCTGGCCGCCCGCGAGCAGGGTCGGCGCGGCCACGCCGCCGATGTCGACGGTGCGCGCCGGGTCGAGCGAGAAATCGGCCGGCAGGAAACTCGCGAACAGCGACATCGAGCGGTTGGCTTCGGCGGTCAACGCCTTGTCGAACAGGTCGACCATCGCGCGGATCGACTGCTCCTTGTCGTCGATCCGCTTATGCGCTTCATCGGCGAGCTGCTGGCCGGCGAAATGGGCGAGGGTCCACGCGAACACGGTAAACAGCAGGGCGACGAGCGCGCACGCCAGCGCGGCCAGACGCGCGCCGACGCTCACTCGGCCCAATTGGGTCATTCTCATGAGACATCCTGAGTGGGAGTGAGAGGAGGCGGAACGCACGCGTCACCGCTCGTGGTCCCGTTAATACGGCAACTTTCGCGAAATCTTTAGCGGATGTCGCGGATCACGGCCCGCAGGCGGGCGAAGGGGAAGCGAGGGTCAGTGCATGACGAGCCACGCGACGGCCAGATAGCGGCCGACTTTCGCGATCGTCACGATCGCGAGAAAGGTCGGCAGCGGCTCGCGCAGCACGCCGGCGATCATCGTCAGCGGATCGCCGATCACCGGCGCCCAGCTCAGCAGCAGCGACCAGCGGCCGTAGCGTGCGTACCAGCGCTCGGCGCGCGCGAGCGCGGACGGCTTGACCGGAAACCAGCGGCGCTCGCGAAAATGCTCGATGCCGCGGCCGAGCGCCCAGTTGATCGCCGAGCCGGCGACGTTGCCGACGCTCGCGACCAGCACCAGCGCCCACACGGGTTCGCGTCCGGCGAGCAGCAGGCCGGCGAGCACGGCTTCGGACTGGAGCGGCAACAGGGTCGCGGCGACCATCGACACGGCGAACAGGCCGCCGTAAGTGAGCAATTCGGACATCGCGCGATTGTACCGGCCGTGCGGCGGCCGGCCCCGGTCACGCGGTCACCGGCTCACGATCTCACACGGCATCCGTCGTGCCGAACAGCAGGTGCGAGATCATCGACTTGTCGACCGGTTCGTCGTTGAGCGTGCTGGCGAGCAGTTCGCCCGCGAGCTGCTGCGGCGAGAACACCATGTCGGGCTTCAACAGCCGCAGCCGCTCGAGGTTGCGCTGCTGGTTCACGAGCGCGACCGTGCGCACCGACGGCGCGATCTCGCGGATCGCGAGGATGATGAACGCGTTTTCGGCGTCATCCGAGCGCAGCGCGAGCACCGCGCGCGCGGTCGCCGCGCCGGCGCTTTCCAGCACCGCATGGTCGGTCGCATCGCCGACGATCAGGTCGGTCGCCGCCGGATAGTTGTGCTCGACGCCGGCCGGCACGACGACGGTCACCGCGTAGCCGCGCTTGCGCAGCCCGTCGTGCACCGCATGCGCGACGGGTGTCGCGCCGACGATTAGGAAATGATGCTTGCGGATCACGTTCGAAATACCTCCCTTGACGATCCGTTTCAGATTGCCGCCGATCACCGGGCCGACGACCGCGCTGATCGACGTCGCGAACACCGTGATGCCGAGCACGATCACCGATGCGGTGAACAGGCGCGCGGTCGGCGCGTGCGGCACGATGTCGCCGTAGCCGACGGTCGACATCGACACGATCGAGAAATAGACGGCGGTGGCGAGATCGTGGACGGGCGGCGTGAATTCGTCGCCGAGATAGAGCACGCCGAAAGTGGCGTAGATCAGCAGCGACACGATGCTCAGCAACGCGAACAGGCCGCTGGCGGCCACGCTCGCGCGATCGAAGTGCCGCCAGTAGTACAGCAGCGCGACGACCAGCACGGCCGTATAGACGAACACCGCGTGGCTGCGATAGCCGCCGAGCACGCTGATTGCGGCGGCCGCCACCAGCAGCAGGATCGACAACACCCACGCGACGCGGGCACGCAGCACGATGCCGATGGCCATCGTCGCGAGGCCGGCCGCGACGACCACCTGCGGCAGCACGACGAGCCCCATGTTGTCGACGAGGTTCAGTGCATCGGCGAGCCACGCGCGGTGCAGACCGAGCCGCGCGTGCTCGACGACGGGGCGCAGCACCATGAGCGCATCGAGCGCAAGCAGGAGGGCGAGATACCAGTGCAGGCCGATCGGCGCGAACAGGCGCCGCAGGCGGGATGTGACGTGCTTCATTCAGTCGCCCGGCGGGCCCGGGCATGTCCAACGAACCAGGCGCTACCCTAAAGCATTCGGCGCCCGGCTGCTTTTTCGAGGCGCCTGGCAGCGGCGCCGACGCAGCCCGTCCGCGCGGCCGTTCAGTTCCAGCCGACCATGATCGCGCCCATCCCGACGAGCAGCCCGCCCGTCACGCGGTTCATCGCACGCATCCGCGCCGGCCGCTGCAACGCGCGGCTCAGCCGGTGCGAGAACAGCGCCATCGATGCGACGCCGCCCGCGAACAGCAGCGCGAACGTCGCGGCGAGCAGCAGGTATTGAAGGTTCAGGCTCCAGTCGGCGTTCGGGCTGATGAACTGCGGAAAGAACGACGGAAAGAACAGCAGCGTCTTCGGATTCAGCCCGGAAGTCGCGACGCCGCGCCAGAACAGCGCGCGTCCGGAGTCGGCGTCCGGCGCGGCGATGGCCGTTCCTGCGTCGGTCTCGGCGGGCGCCGCGGCCGCGCCGGCCGGCGTGCGGCTCAGCCATTGCTTGCCGCCGAGCCAGACGAGATACGCGGCGCCGGCCCAGCGCAGCACGGTCAGGGCGTGTTCATCGAGGTGGACCAGCGAATTGAGGCACAGCGCGGTCAGCGCGAGTTGCAGCAGCACGGCGAGCGTGCCGCCCCAGACGCACGGCAGCGCGCGGCGCCAACCGGTGCGCAACGCCTGGTTCATCGTGAGCAGGTTGACGGGGCCGGGCGCGTAGATGAGGACGACGGAAGCAGCGAGGAACGACAGATAAAGCTTGAACGACATGACGGACGGGCAAGAGCGGGGAGGCAGGCACCGGCCCCGCACGCGGTCGGATGGGCGTGCGGGCGGCGGGGAATCGCATGTCTGCCGGCCGGCACCGCAACTCGTGATTGCGGCCGTGCGTTCCGTTGCGAGGGGTGGTCGCGGGGAGCGTGCCGGGCAGCAGGCATGGAGAAAATGTATCAAGCGGCCCGGTTAAAAGGCTTCCTGTTTTCCAGTGAAACGGCCCTGAAACCGGAATCCTGTTCAGATAGAATGCCGATTTTCAGTAGAAGATTCTTCTCGCCATGGCTACCCGTGAACGCACGCCCAAAACGCTCGACAATCAGGACCGCAAGATCCTGGGTGCATTGCAGAAAAATGCGCGTCTGTCGAACGCCGAACTGGCCGAACAGATCGGCATGTCGACCACCGCCTGCTGGAACCGCACGCGGCAACTCGAACTCGACGGCTACATCGACGGCTATGTCGCGCTGGTCAACCAGCGCAAGCTCGGCTACGCGGACATCGTGATCCTCGAAGTCACGCTCGATCGCCATGAAGACGACGCACTGGCGCGCTTCGGCGCCGAACTGGCGGCGCTGCCGGAGGTGCTCGAGGCGTATCTGGTGTCGGGCGAGTACGACTACTGGATCAAGGTCGCGGTGGACGGCACGGCCGGCTACGAACGCTTCCTGCGCGAAAAGCTGTACCGGATCTCGAGCATCCGCCACAGCCGTTCGATGTTCGCGCTGCGGTGCATGAAGGATGTGCCTTCGATTCAGGTGTGACGGGGAGAGACGAGGAGCGCGGCCGGCGTTGAAACGGCAGTGCGTGCGATGTGGCGCGGGTGCGGAGGCAACCGGTGAACGGCCGGCACGGAAGGCTCGCCAGGGAAACGGCCCGCGGGCACACAAAAACGGATGAATCTTCCGTCGGCGATGGCCGGGCGTAATCGCGCGCTGGCCGGAAATGGCTGCATGCCCAGACAACCTGACTGATAGCCATCCGCGCCAATACGCATGAATTGGCGCCAGTATCGGCCTGAAACACGGCGTCGAGACGATCTTGAAACGCTCGCCACGCAGCGAGGGTATTCGGCCGGGACGAGCCCGGCTTCTTGCTCTCTGACCGGCGCGACCGCCCGGTGCCCGGCGCAATAGCCGCTGTCGGCGCGCGTCAGGACAAGGGGATCAGGCGGCCGGCAGTCCGCTCAGCGCGGCAGGCGCGCGTGTGCTTCAGCGATGACTTCGCAGTTCTCGAGGTGCAGTGCCCAGGCTTCCGCCAGCAGCTCGCCAACACGTGCGAGCCAGCCAGTGGATTGGGTGGAACGATCGGAGAAATTAGACGTTTGCATGACGAAGCCCCATAGAGGTGGCGAGTTAGGGATAACCCTAATCATAGCGAAACGACCTCGCCTTGTGAAATGCGATTTCGTTATATGAGAATTACTGACAATTTATGTTGCTGCTGCGCAACATGAATATTGGTCGCCCGGGCGGGTCGGATAGACGTGACGAGGCCGTGCCGGCGCGGCCTCGCGGGCAGAAAGAAAGGGATTCGAACGTACGTTGGGGAAAAGGGCGCGATTAGCGGCCGATCCACCCGAAGCGCCACGACAGCCGCCGCGTCGCGGCCCGCAGCGTCTGCGCCAGCTCGCTGTCGGGCCCGCGCGGGAAGCCGCGCGACGAACCGATGATCGCGATCACGAGCCGGATGCTGCCGGTGTGATCGAACACGGGCGCGGCAATCGTCCCGATGCCGGGCACCGGCGCGTCGAACGCGAAATCGAGCTCGTCCGCGCGGATCGCCGCGAGCCGTGAGCGGAAGGCCGCGTCGTCCGGTGCGACGGGCGCGCCGGCGAGGCGCACCGGCTCGTTGGCGAGCAAGTCGGCCAGCACGTCGTCGGACATGCCGGACGCGAAAATCCGGCCGATCGCCGTATTGACGAGCGACATCACGGTGCCGACCTGCAGGCTCACGTGCTGCGGCCGCGCCGATTCCTCGAGCCGGATCACGGTCGGCCCGAGCGGGCCGAGCGTCGCGGCGGCCACGCTCATGTCGGTCGCGCCGGCGAGCGCGACGATCTCGGCTTCCGCGTCGCGCGTCGGCGACACGCGCTGCATCGCGATCAGGCCGAGCGCCTGCGCGAGCGGCCCGCCGTCGAAGCAGCCGGCGTCGTCGCGGCTCAGCAGGCCGATCTTCTGCAGGCTGACCAGATGCGGAAACGCCTTCGCGGCGGGCATGCCGGCCGCCGTCGCGAGATCGCGCAGCGGCAGCGCGCGGCCCGCCGACACCAGCGCGAGCAGCAGGTCGCCGGTGCTGTCGAGTGCATTGATGCCGCGC
>NZ_BCPO01000138.1:0-9635 GCF_016586105.1 Burkholderia sp. E168m15 | reverse complement strand
GCGTTTTCGCGTCGTCGGCCAGCGCGGGTGGTACGCGCGCGACGCCCGGCGCCACCGCCGGCGCGGGCGCCGGTTCCGCATGCGCCGTGCCGAGCGACGCGGTGGCCTGCCGCGCCGCGCCGCGCAATGCCGCCGCGATCGGGCCGTCCCAGTCGACATCGATCGATCCCGTCGAACCGATCACCGTCAACGCGAGCTGCAGGCGCCCGTGCGGATCGAGCACGGGCACGCACATCCCGCTGACGCCCGGGCTCGGCCGGTCGATGCTGCGTTCGATGCCGCGTGCGCGGATCGCATCGAGTTCGACGGGTTGCGCATCGGCGTCCGGCGCGGCCGGCTCGCTTTCGGCGCCGGCAAGCGTCTCGCCCGCACCCGCCTGGCTGGCCGCCATCGCATCGAGTTGCGCGGCGTCGCCGAACGCCCGGAACACGCGGCCGGTCGCCGTGGTGTCGAGCGACATCACCGACCCGACGTGCAGGTTCACGTGCAACGGATAGCCGCCGTGTTCGATGCGCACGATCGTCGGGCCGAGCACGCCCGGCACCGACAGCGCGACGCTCAGCCCGACCGTTTCCGCGAGCCGCACCGCATGCGGCAGCGTCGCCCGGTAGGCCGGCTGGCGCTCGATCGACATCAGCCCGAGCCGCAGCGACAGCGGGCCCGGCTCGTAGTTGCCGGTGAGCGCGTCGCGCTTCACGAGCGCGAGCCGCGTCAGGCTCACGAGATAGGTGTGCGCCTGCGCGGTGGAGAGATCGGCCGCCGCGGCCAGCTCCGACAGCCCGAGCGGCTTGCGCCGGCGCGCGAGCGCGTCGAGCAGCCGGCCGCCGACCTCGACACTCTGGATGCCGCGCTGCGCCTTGGGCGGCGCATCGTCCGCGCTGACTTCGTGGTTCTGCACGCGATGATTCTTCCGTTGACGAAACCCCGCATGGTATCCGACGCCATTTTCAGCGCCAGCCCACAGGTTTACCCGTATTGGACAATAGCAAGCGCATTTGTCATTGACAAATATTCGACGCAGGCCGATGATCCGCTCACTCCCCCTCAACACATGGCTCGCAGCCACGGAACGCACAATGGCCAAAGCATTCGCCTCCCAAGCCGATCTGGAAGAGAAGAAAGTCACCTGGACGAAGCTGTCCGAGAACGCGTACGCGTACACAGCCGAAGGCGACCCGAACTCGGGCGTGATCATCGGCGACGACAGCGTGCTGATCGTCGACACGACCGCGACGCCCGCGATGGCGCAGGACCTGATCGCGAAGATCCGCAGCGTCACCGACAAGCCGATCAAGCACGTGGTGCTGTCGCACTATCACGCGGTGCGCGTGCTCGGCGCGTCCGCGTACTTCGACGAAGGCGCGCAGCACGTGATCGCGAGCCGCGGCACCTACGAGATGATCGTCGAGCGCGGTGAGGCCGACATGAAGTCGGAGATCGAGCGCTTCCCGCGCCTGTTCGCCGGCGTCGAGACGGTGCCTGGCCTGACCTGGCCGACGCTCGTGTTCGAGCGCGAGATCACGCTGTTCCTCGGCAAGCTCGAAGTGAAGATCATGCATGTCGGCTCGGGCCATACGAAGGGCGACACGATCGTGTGGCTGCCGTCGCAGAAGGTGCTGTTCTCGGGCGACCTCGTCGAATACGACGCCGCGTGCTATTGCGGCGACGCGCAGCTCGAACAGTGGCCGGCCACGCTCGAGGCGTTGCGCGCGCTCGGCGCCGAGAAGCTCGTGCCGGGCCGCGGCCCCGCGCTGCTGAATCCTGCCGAAGTGAACAAGGGCCTCGACTACACGAAGGATTTCGTCACGACGCTGCTCGCGCAGGGCCGCAAGGCCGTCGAGCGCAATCTCGACCTGAAGGCCGCGATGGCGCTCACGCGCGAAGCGATGGACCCGAAGTTCGGCCACGTGTTCATCTACGAGCACTGCTTGCCGTTCGACGTGTCGCGCGCGTTCGACGAAGCGAGCGGCATCGCGCATCCGCGCATCTGGACCGCGCAGCGCGACAAGGACATGTGGGCCGCGCTGCAGGACTGAGCGGCCCACGGCGGCGGGGCGGCGCTTACATGATCGCCTTGCCGTTTCCCTGAGGGTCGCGGCATTCGCGGCGGCATCGCGCCGCGGTGCCGGCGACCGTATCCGGTCTCACAAGAAAGCAGGGCGCATGCACGCCCTCGGAGACTGCCGCGCGCTCGACATCGCGCGGCCCGTTTGGAGAGAGACATGCCCCAATCGCTTCCCGCCGAAGCGACGCTTGCGCACGCGAGCGCGTCGGCGCCGACTTCCGCATCCGCATTCAGCGACGCGCTGCTGTTCCGCAAGATCGCGTGGCGGATCGTCCCGTTCCTGTTCCTCTGCTACGTCGTGTCGTTCCTCGACCGCATCAACATCGGCTTCGCGCAGTTGCAGATGAAGCACGATCTCGGCTTCAGCGATGCGATGTACGGCCTCGGCGCCGCGGTGTTCTACGTCGGCTACGTGTGCTGCGAAGTGCCGAGCAACATGCTGCTCGCGCGGTTCGGCGCACGCCGCACGTTCACGCGGATCATGCTGCTGTGGGGCCTCGCGTCGACCGGGATGATGTTCGTGTCGCAGCCGTCGCATTTCTACGTGCTGCGCTTCCTGCTCGGCGTGTTCGAGGCCGGCTTCTTCCCCGGCATCGTGCTGTACCTGACCTACTGGTTCCCCGCGAACCGGCGCGCGGCGGCGATCTCGGTGTTCTTCGCGGGCGTCGCGGTGGCCGGTGTGCTCGGCGGCTTGTTGTCCGGCTGGATCATGCGCGACATGAGCGGCGTGCTCGGGCTGCACGGCTGGCAGTGGATGTTCGCGATCGAAGGGGCGCCGGCGATTCTGCTCGCGTTCGCCGCGTTCTCGTTCCTCGTCGACCGGCCGCAGGACGCCGCGTGGCTCACGTCCGACGAAAAGGCGCGCGTCGCCGCGCTGTGCGCCGACGGCCGCGCACCCGGCAATGCGCATGACGGACGCAGCGTGATGGCCGCGCTCGCGAACCCGCGCGTGTACCTGTTCGCGTTCATCTATTTCTCGCTGACTTGCGCGTCGCTGACGCTGAACTTCTGGATGCCGCTGATGATCCGCGACTTCGGCGTGACCGACGTCGTCGCCGTGAGCCTCTACACGGTCGTGCCGAATGCGGTGGGCGCGGTGGGGCTGGTGCTGATCGCACGCCGCTCGGACCGCACCGGCGAGCGCCGCAAGCACTTCGCGTGCTGCACGATCGGCGGCGGGCTTGCGCTCGCGGCGCTGACGCTGCACCTGCACAGCTTCGCGGCGATGCTCGCGTGCCTGTCGATAGCGGCGACGCTGATCTTCGCGGCGCTGCCGATCTTCTGGGCCGTGCCGACCCGCTACCTGTCCGGCAACGCGGCCGCGGCCGGGATCGCGTTGATCAGCAGCATCGGGATCACGAGCGGCATCGTCAGCCCGTGGGTGATCGGGATGATCCGCACGCGCACGGGCAGCATGGATCTCGCCGTCTATCTGCTCGCCGCGCTGCTGGTGGCGAGCGGGGTGGCGCTGATGGTCGGCGTGAAGGGCGAAGGCGCGCGGCGCGGCGCGGCCTCCGCCGGCAACTAGCGCGCCGTGGTGTAGCGCGGTGCCGGCGTATTGGCCGACAAATGCGGCGCCATCGTGCGGCGCGCGGCCTCGTATGCCTCCCATTCGTCGCCCGCGTGCAGCGACGGGATCGTCACGAGCTCGCCGCGCTCGAACCCGACCAGCGCCGCATCGACCATGTCCGGCGCCGTCATCACGATTTCCTTCGGCAGGTGCTCGAGCGGCAGGCCGCCCGTCTGCCAGAACTCGGTGGCCGTCGCGCCGGGCAGCACGGCCTGCACCTGCACGCCCTTGTCGGCGAGCTCGTGATGCAGCGACTGGCTGAACGCGAGCACGAACGCCTTGCTGCCGCCGTACACGCCGTTCAGCGTTTCCGGCGAGATCGCGACGATCGACGCAATGTTGATCACCGCGCCGCGGCCGCGTGCGACGAAGCCGGGCACGGCCGCATAGGTCAGGCGCGTGAGCGCGGTCACGTTCAGCTCGATCATCCGCGTCATCGCGTCGACGTCGCTGTCGAGCAGCGGCGCATGCGTGCCGATGCCCGCGTTGTTCACGAGCAGCGTGATGCTCGCGTCCTGTTTCAGCTTGGCTTCGACGGCGGCGAGCGCCGCGCGGTCGTTGAGGTCCGCGTCGACGATCTCGACGCTGCGCTGCGTGTCGTTCGTGATGCGCTCGGCGAGGGCGCTCAGCCGGTCGCGATTGCGTGCGACCAGGATCAGGTCGTAGCCGCGGCGCGCGAGGCGGTCCGCGTAGACGGCGCCGATGCCCGACGATGCGCCGGTAATGAGGGCGGTACCGCGATGTGCTTGCGTCATGATGTGCTCCGTTTCGATGAGGATGGCCGGATGGCGTGAAGGCATTCTGGCCTCGAAGCGCGGCGACAGAAATGACGTAGATGGGTATGATTCCGGACATCGGGCCCATCGGCCCAATCGGCACGGAAGCGGAGAACGCACATGCACCGAATCGGCTTTCTGATCAGCGATGGCTTCCAGATCATGGCGCTCGCCGCGCAGTCGGTGTTCGAGTACGCGAACATGGGGATGGACGCGCCGTTCTACGCGATGGACAACTATTCGGTCGACGGCGGCGACGTGCGCTCGTCGCTCGGGCTGCCGGTCGCCACGCGCGCGCTGCGCGGCCGCCTCGGCGTCGACACGTGGATCGTCGCGGGCGTCAACGATCCGCTCGCCGCGCCGGCGCCGGCCGGCGTGGTCGCCTACCTGCGCCGCGCGAACGGGCGGGCGCGGCGGATCGCCGGCATCTGCACGGGCGCGTTCGTGCTGGCCGAGGCCGGGCTGCTCGCGCAGCGTCGCGCGACCACGCACTGGGCGTTCGGCCGCGACATGCAGCGGCACTACCCGGAGATTCGCGTCGAGGACGACCGGATCTTCATCGTCGACGGCCCGATCTGGACGTCGGCCGGCATGACGGCCGGCCTCGATCTCGCGCTCGCGATGGTGGAAAAGGATCTCGGCGCCGACGTCGCGCGGTCGGTCGCGCGCAAGCTGGTGATGCACCAGCGCCGCGCCGGCGGCCAGTCGCAGCATTCGGAAATGCTCGATCTCGCGCCGAAATCCGACCGGATTCAGAACGCGCTCAATTACGCGCGGCAGCATCTCGGCCGCGCGCTGACCGTCGAGGCGCTGGCCGAGGCCGTGCACCTGAGCCCGCGCCAGTTCAGCCGCGTGTTTACGCTCGAAACCGGGCAGTCGCCGGCGAAGGCGATCGAGCGGCTGCGGCTCGAAGCGGCGCGGCTGATGATCGAACAGAGCCGCCATCCGCTCGACGTGATCGCAAGGGAGAACGGTTTTCGCGATCGCCGGCACATGCGCGAGGCGTTCGTGCGCGGGTTCGGCGTGCCGCCGCAGGCGTTGCGGCGCGACGCACGGACGGAAGCTGACGCGCGCGAAACGGGCTGACGCGCGCGACCGCCTGCCGCCAGCGCGGGGCGGAAAAATCGCGCAGAATCTCGTCGACATGTTTCGCGAGGAGACACGATGCACGCCGAACCGTTCGACATTGCGATATCCGATCAAGCGCTCGACGATTTGCGGCGGCGCGTGCGCGACACCCGCCCGCCCAACCTGACACCCGCCGAGCCGTGGCAGCAGGGCGTCGACGGCGCGTGGCTGCGCGAACTGGCCGCGTACTGGGCCGGCGGCTTCGATTGGCGCGCGGCGGAACGTGCGCTGAACCGGCTGCCGCAGTTCATCGCGGACGTCGGCGGCCGGCGCGTGCATTTCGTGCATCGGCGCGGCACCGGCCCGAAACCCTATCCGCTCGTCGTCACGCACGGCTGGCCGGGTTCCGCATTCGAATTCCATGCACTGATCGATCGCCTGTGCGATCCGGCCGCGTTCGGCGGCGATCCGGACGACGCCTTCGACATCGTCGCGCCGTCGCTGCCCGGCTTCCTGTTTTCTCCCGCGCCGGCGGCGCCCGGCACGTCGGCGCTTCAGGTCGCCGACTGCTGGGCGGCATTGATGGCCGGCCTGGGCTACCCGCGGTTCGGCGCACAGGGCGGCGATCTGGGCGCGGGCGTGTCGGTCGCGCTCGGCGCTCGGCATGAGGGCGTGGTCGACGGCATCCATCTGAACTACCTGCCCGGTAGCTACGACCCGCCGATCGACGCGGCGCGGCCGCTGACCGACGACGAGCAGGCGTTCCTGAAGCAGCGCGGCGAGTGGGCGGCGCTCGAAGGCGGGTACGCGTACGTCCACATGACGAAGCCGCAGACGCTGGCCATCGCGCTCAACGATTCGCCGCTCGGGCTGGCCGCGTGGATCGGCGAGAAATTCCGTGCGTGGAGCGATTGCGACGGCGACGTCGCGCGCCGTTTTTCGCACGACACGCTGCTGACGGGCATCTCGCTCTACTGGTTTACCGGCTGCATCGGCTCGTCGATGCAGATGTACTGGGAGAACCGGCTGCAGCCGATGCGGTTTGCGCCCGGGCAACGCCTGGCGGTGCCCGTCGGCTTCGCGCGCTTTCCGAAGGAAATCAGCCGCCCGCCGTGCAGTTGGCTCGAACGCGTATTCGACGTGGTGCAGTGGACTGACATGCCGAGCGGCGGCCATTTCGCGGCGATGGAGGAGCCGGACTTGCTGGCCGACGATATTCGGCGGTTTTTCAGGCGTTTCCGATAACCGGCGGGCAAGCCTGGCGGCGGAAACGAATACTGGAGGACGCTCGCGCGTGACGGGATGGACGGGCGCGGCACGATGCGCGTCGCGTCGCCTGTCTTGCCGCGTAGTTACCGCGTAACGAACGCCGTGGCCGCATCCGGCGCCGTACGCGCATGCTTGCGCTGGCGCAGCAGCGCGACGCGGCAGTTCTCGCGCGCCGTTTCGCGGCCGTCGTCGTCGAGCAGCACGAGGTCGCCGCGCATCACGTTCAGCGTGATCACATCCTCGCCCGGCGCGCCGAGCGTTTCCGGCGTATGTACCGAGCCGGCCGGTTCGAGCACCGTCGAACCGGCGTGCGCGACCCAGTCGTATTCGCGGTAGCGCCACGCACCCTGCAGCGTATGGACGAATACCTCGCCATCGTGACGATGGCGCGGCAGCATGCCGCCGGCCGGCATCTTCAGCAGCGCGGTCAGCGTGTCCTCGGCCGCGTTGATGTGCAGGTACTTGATCGCGAGCCCCGGCAGGTCGGCGCTCATCGGCAGCCACGGCAGCGCGTCGCCGGGCAGGCACGAGATCGGCGGCAGGTCGATGGAGAGCGGGGCGGACGGCTGCGTCATGGCGGAAGGCGGTGCGGAAACGGGAAGCCCGCATTATCGCAGAGCCGGAATGCGCGGCCGAACGGGGCGCGGCGTCGTGCCGAAAGCACACGTGGCCGCCCGATCCTTACACGATGAAATATACAGTCAAACTGTACAGTTTGACTGTCGATGTGCTATCTTGGATTCATGAACTCGCCATCGTCTTCCCCCGACACCCTCCCGCTGGCCGGTCTCGCCGGCGAACTCCGCATCTCGGTCGGCAAGCTGATGCGGCGGATGCGGGAGCAGACCCATCCGAACGACCTCACGTCCTCGCAGAAATCGGTGCTGCTGCGGCTCGATCGCGACGGTCCGGCGACCGTGTCGGCGCTGGCGCGCGCCGAAAGCGTGCGCCCGCAGTCGATGCGGGTGACGGTCGCCACGCTCGAGGCGCTCGGCGCGGTCGCCGGCGCGCCCGATCCCACCGATGGCCGGCAGACGCTGATCGCGCTCACGCCCGGTTTCCGCAAGGTGCTGCAAGCCAATCGCGCGGCCAAGGACGACTGGCTCTTTCGCGCGCTGCACGCGCAACTGTCGGCGGCGGAGCAGGCCGAGCTCGCGGCGGCCGTGAAGCTGCTGCAGCGGCTCGCCGAATTCGAGGACCCGGCGCGTTCGTGAACCGCTCCGGCCCGCTAGCCAAAAGGACAACCCGCAAATGAACCTCCTGCACCTCGTGTCGTACTTCTTCGGCGGCGCGTTTCTCGCGAACGCCGTGCCGCATCTCGTCAGCGGGCTGCGTGGCGAGCCGTTCCAGACGCCGTTCGCGAATCCGCCCGGCCGCGGGTTGTCGTCGTCCACCGTGAACGTGCTGTGGGGCGTCGTGAATCTCGTGATTGCCTATGCGCTCATGCGCCGGGCCGGCGATTTCGACCTGAAGGTCACGGCCGACGCGGCGGCGTTCGGCCTCGGCATCCTCGCGCTCGGCCTGTTCCTCGCGCGGCATTTCGGCGCACTGCACGGCGGCAACGAGCCCGACCGGGAGCGGCCGTGAGCGTGCCGGCAGCGGGCGTGTTCCGCTCGCTTCGCAGCTTCAACTACCGCGTATGGGCGATCGGCTCGCTGGTGTCGAACATCGGTACGTGGATCCAGCGCACCGCGCAGGACTGGCTCGTCCTGACGCAGCTCACGCATCACGACGCATCGGCCGTCGGCACGGTGATGGCGCTGCAGTTCGGGCCGCAACTGCTGCTGTTGCCGTGGACCGGCTACGCGGCCGACCGCTTCGACCAGCGCAAGCTGCTGATGGCGACGCAGGCGCTGATGGGGGCGCTGGCGCTCGTGCTCGGCGTGCTGACGGTCACCGGTGCGGTGCGGCTCGAGCACGTGTATGTATTCGCGTTCCTGTTCGGCTGCGCGTCGGCGTTCGACGCGCCGGTGCGGCAGACTTTCGTCGCGGAACTGGTCGGCGACCGCGAACTCGCGAACGCAGTCGCGCTCAACTCGACGTCGTTCAATGCCGCGCGGATGGTCGGCCCGGCGGCGGCCGGCTTCCTGATCGCATCGGTCGGCACCGGCTGGGCGTTTCTCGCGAACGGTCTCAGCTTCTTCGCGGTGCTGGCGTCGCTGTCGCGGCTTCGGGAGGACGAACTGCGCACCAATGTGCGGGCAAGCCGCTCGCGCGGCAGCCTGCTCGACGGATTCCGTTACGTGTGGCGCCGGCCGGACCTCACAGCCATCCTCGTGATGCTGTTCCTGATCGGCACGTTCGGGCTGAATTTCCAGTTGTTCATTTCGACGATGGCCGCCAGCGTGTTTCACGTCGATGCGCGTGGGTTCGGTTTCCTGTCGTCGATGATGGCGGTCGGCACGATCTCGGGCGCGCTGCTCGCCGCGCGCCGCGAGCAGCCGCGTTTCCGTCATCTGTGGATCGGCGCGGCGCTGTTCGGGCTCGGCTGCACGTTCGCCGCGCTGGCGCCCGGCTACTGGTCGTTCGCCGCCGCGCTGGTGCTGACCGGCGTCGCCGCGATCACCTTCATGAACTCGACCAACAGCCTGATGCAGCTTTCCACCGAGCCGGCGATGCGCGGCCGCGTGATGGCGCTGCGTCTCGCGGTCGCATTGGGCGGCACGCCGATCGGCGCGCCGGTGGCCGGCTGGGTCGCGAACCATCTCGGCCCGCGCTGGGCGCTCGGCCTCGGCGCGGCGTCCGGCTTTGCCGCGGCGCTCGTCGCGACCCATTTCGTCACGCGCAAGCGAGCGCAGCCCCGCGCATCCGACGACGGGGCCTGAACGAACCCGAACCGGAAGCCGCCGCTATGCCGCCGGCAGCGCCCCCGCCATGCGCGGCGTTC
>NZ_BCPO01000137.1:0-5451 GCF_016586105.1 Burkholderia sp. E168m15 | reverse complement strand
CAGCGCGGCCCGCGACGGGCGCGGCGAGCGCCGCAGCAGGCTCACGAACCGGCACCGGTAATTGAACCGGTGCGGTGCGATCGGCTGCATCAGCCCCTTGTTTTCGAAACTCTCCGCGTAGTGATCGGGCAGGAAGCCGAGATAGCGGCCCGACAGAATCAGCGTCGCGATCGATTCCTGGTCCGACGCGGTCGCGCTGCGCGTGAGCTTCGCGCGATGGCTCAGCTCCATGTTCGGCGAATGGAAGCCGAGCCCGGCGAACGCGTGGTTGCGGACCGTCGTCCACGTGAGCTTGCCGTGCGGCGCGTCGAACAGCGGATGCTGGCGGCCGCAGTAGAGCAGCATCCGTTCGTCGAACAGCGCCGAATACACGAGGCTGCCCGAGTTGCGGTGCGCGGGAATGATCCCGACCTGGTAGCTGCCGTCGATCACGCCGCGCTCGACCTCGTTGATCGACGCGACGTGCAGGTTCAGCGCGACGGCGGGCGCTTCGTCCGCGAATTGGCGGATCGCGTCGCCCAGGCGCGCATGCGGGTTGGTGGCCGTCTTGTCGAATACGGCGATGTGAAGTTCTCCGCCCATCGTGTCGTGAATGCCGTCGATCCTGCTGCGAAATGCTTCCATCGACGCGAGCAGTCGCAGCGTCTCCTCGTACACCGTCTGCCCCTCGGGCGTCAGCGTGAAGCCCGCGCGGCCGCGCCGGCACAGCACGAGGCCAAGTCGCGTTTCGAGATCCTTCACGTGCCGGCTGATCGTCGAGATGCCGATATTCAGTTCCAGTTCGGCCGCCGCCATCCCGCCGCACTGCACGACGCCCTTGAAGACCCGCAGCAGGCGCAGATCCATGTCGCTGAGCTGCCCGAGCAGCGCGCGGCTCTTCGGTTTCTTTGCTTGCATATTTGAGCAAGTGAACATTGATATTGCGATATTCAAAAGACTAATTGGCGTCCCGACAATGCGCAACATCAACCCGAGGAGGAGGGGCGCGCCGCGCCGACCGACATGACCGACATCACCACCGCCCAGCACGACGACACGAACCTCCGCACCGACGCCGCATGGCTCGATGCGCACTGGATGCCGTTCACCGCCAACCGCCAGTTCAAGGCCGATCCGCGGCTGATCGTGTCCGGCAAGGGCGCGTACTACACCGACGCCGAAGGCCGCAAGATCTTCGACGGCCTGTCGGGCCTCTGGTGCACGGGCCTCGGTCACGGCCGCACGGAAATCGTCGAAGCCGTGAGCCGCCAGGTCGCGCAGCTCGACTACGCGCCGGCGTTCCAGTTCGGCCATCCGAAATCGTTCGAGCTCGCCAACAAGATCAAGGAACTGACGCCGGCCGGCCTCGACTACGTGTTCTTCACGGGCTCGGGCTCGGAAGCGGCCGACACGTCGCTGAAGCTGGCCCGTGCGTACTGGCGCGCGAAAGGCAAGGGCACCAAGACGCGCCTGATCGGCCGCGAGAAGGGGTATCACGGCGTGAACTTCGGCGGCATCTCGGTCGGCGGGATCGGGCCGAACCGCAAGCTGTTCGGGCAGGGCCTCGACGCCGATTTCCTGCCGCATACGCAACTGGCCGAGAACAAGTTCTCGCGCGGCATGCCCGAGCACGGCGCCGAGCTGGCCGACCGCCTGCTGGAACTGATCGCGCTGCACGACGCGTCGAACATCGCAGCCGTGATCGTCGAGCCGTTCTCCGGCTCGGCGGGCGTCGTCGTGCCGCCGAAGGGCTACCTGAAGCGCCTGCGCGACATCTGTACCGCGCACGACATCCTGCTGATCTTCGACGAGGTCATCACGGGCTTCGGCCGGGCCGGCGCGATGACGGGCGCCGACGCATTCGGCGTGGTGCCGGACATCATGAACTTCGCGAAGCAGGTGACGAACGGCGTGCAGCCGCTCGGCGGCGTGATCGCGACGAAGGAGATCTACGACACGTTCATGGCCGCGGGCGGCCCCGAGTACATGCTCGAGTTCCCGCACGGCTACACGTATTCGGCGCATCCGGTCGCGTGCGCGGCCGGCGTCGCGGCGCTCGACCTGCTGGTGAAGGAAGACGCGGTGGCCCGCGTGCGCGATCTCGCGCCGCATTTCGAAGCGGCCGTGCACGGGCTGAAGGGGCAGCGCCACGTCGCGGACATCCGCAACTACGGGCTGGCGGCCGGCCTGACGATCGCCGCCTTGCCGGGCGAGCCGGCACGGCGCCCGTACGAGATCGCGATGCGCTGCTGGGCGAAGGGCTTCTACGTGCGCTACGGCGGCGATACGATCCAGCTCGCGCCGCCGTTCATCGCCGAGAAGCGCGAGATCGACAACCTGGTCAACGCGCTCTCCGACGCACTGAACGAAGTGGATTGAGCGATCGCTCGTCCTCACGCGACAACCGAATTCAGGAAAGAGCCCCAGACATGAAACACGACAGCAATGTGACCTCCACCGTCGGCCACCTGATCGACGGCAAGCGCGTCGACGGCGGCAGCCGCGTCCAGCCGGTGTTCGACCCGGCGACGGGCGAATCGCGCAAGAGCGTGGCGCTCGCCGACAAGCTGACCGTCGAAGCCGCGATCGCATTCGCGCAAGCCGCGTTTCCGGCATGGCGCAACACGCCGCCGCTGAAGCGCGCCCGCGTGATGAGCCGCTTCAAGACGCTGCTGGAAGAGCACGCCGACGAGCTGTGCGCGCTGATCACCGCCGAGCACGGCAAGGTGCTCGCCGATGCGATGGGCGAACTGCAGCGCGGGATCGAGAACGTCGAATACGCGACCTACGTGCCCGAGTTGCTGAAAGGCGAGCACAGCAAGAACGTCGGCCCTGCGATCGATTCGTGGAGCGAGTTCCAGGCGCTCGGCGTCGCGGCCGGCATCACGCCGTTCAACTTCCCGGTGATGGTGCCGCTGTGGATGTGGCCGATGGCCGTCGCGTGCGGCAACACGTTCGTGCTGAAGCCATCCGAGCGCACGCCGTCGTCGACGCTGCGCATGGCCGAACTCGCGCTCGAGGCCGGCCTGCCGCCGGGCGTGCTGAACGTCGTGAACGGCGACAAGGAAGCGGTCGACACGATCCTCACCGATCCGCGCGTGAAGGCCGTGAGCTTCGTCGGCTCGACGCCGATCGCCGAATACATCTACTCGACCGGCTGCGCGCACGGCAAGCGCGTGCAGGCGCTCGGCGGCGCGAAGAACTTCGCGGTCGTGATGCCGGATGCCGATATCCCCAACGCGGTGAACGCGCTGATGGGCGCCGCATACGGCTCCTGCGGCGAGCGCTGCATGGCGATTCCGCTGGTCGTCGCGATCGGTGACGAAACGGGCGACCAGGTCGTCGCGGGGCTGAAGGCCGAGATCGAGAAGATGAAGGTCGGCCCGGGCAACGGCGCGGGCGTCGACATGGGCCCGCTCGTCACGCAGCAGCATTTCGAGAAGGTGACGGGTTTCGTCGAAGCGGGCGTGGCAGCGGGCGCGACGCTCGTCGTCGACGGTCGCGGCGTGAAGGTCGACGGCCACGACGGCGGTTACTACCTCGGGCCGTGCCTGTTCGACAACGTGAAGCCCGGCATGCCGATCTACCAGCACGAGATCTTCGGGCCGGTGCTCGGCGTGATTCGCCTGAAATCGCTCGACGAGGCGATGGCGCTGATCGATGCGCACGAATACGGCAACGGCACCTGCCTGTTCACGCGCGACGGCGAGGCCGCGCGCTACTTCAGCGACAACATCCAGATCGGCATGGTCGGCATCAACGTGCCGCTGCCGGTGCCGGTCGCGTACCACTCGTTCGGCGGCTGGAAGCGTTCGCTGTTCGGCGACCTGCACGCATACGGCCCGGACGCCGTGCGGTTCTACACGAAGCGCAAGACGATCACGCAGCGCTGGCCGTCGGCCGGTGTGCGCGAAGGGACGGTGTTCAGCTTCCCGTCGAACCGCTGAGTGGAAGCGCGCACCGGCTGCATACGGCCGGTGCGACGTGCGGAACTGCCGAGGCCCGCCCCGATCAATGATCGGGGCGGGCTTTTTACGTGCTGGCGAAATGCACGGAACGCGGCGAAAGCAGGCTTACGGGGCGACCACGTGCCACACGTTCTTGAAGTTGTCGCCGTTGCGCTCGCCCTGTTTCATGTCCTTCGAGAAGAAGTACAGCGGCTTGCCCTTGTACGCCCATTGCGGGCTGCCGTCGTCGCGCTTGACGATCGTGTAGGGCCCGACCGGTACGTCGGTCGCGCTGGCCTTGTACGGTGGCCAGAGGGTTTCGCATGGGCCTGTGCAGGCGCTGGTGCCGGCGTTGGGCTTGTCCTTGTCGAATGCGTAGACGGTCATGCCGTTGGCGGCGACGAGCGCGCCGTTCTCGACTTTCGTGATCGAACCTTGGGCCGAGGCCGAGGCGGACGCCATGGCGAGCAGGACGGAGCTGACGAGCAGCGCAGCTTTCATGTGTGCCTCCTGGTAGTCGGTGGGCGGGCGCGATCGCGTGCACGGGCGAGCGTGCGCGACGACCGCGGTGAATGGCGCCGGAACGCAAGGCCGTTGCCGCGGCGGGCGACGCACGGTCGAACGGCGGCAAACGGGGGCGCTTCATTCACGATAGGCGGTTTTTGGCGGGGCTGCGAGAAGATCGGGGGCGTATCGGCCCGACGTATGCAGCACGCAACGGCATGGCGGGCGCCTGCATCCGTATTCGGCATCCGTCCCCGAACGCGGCGCACGCCGACGCATCAGCGGTTCGCGCGATTGGTCAGTGCGACGCCCGCGATCACGAGTGCGCCGCCGGCCAGCATCGACGGCGACAGCGGCTCGCCGAGCAGCACGACCGACAGCAGCACGCCGAACACCGGCACCAGGTTGGTGAACACGGCCGCGCGGGCCGGCCCGAGGAGGCGGATGCCCTGCGAATACCAGACGAACGCGATCACCGTGCCGACGGCGCCGAGATAGAGCATCGATGCGACGGCCTGCCACGTCAGCGGCGTGCCGCCAGTCGCCGTCGCGTCGAACAGGTGCGTGACGAGCAGCAGCGCGAGGCCCCAGAGCGCCGCGTACGTGGTGGCCGCGAGCGGCGACAGCCCGTCGAGCGCGCGCCGGCCGATCACGGTGTAGGCCGCCCAGCTCAGCACCGCGCACAGCATGAAGCGTTCGCCGGCGCCGAACGTATTGCCGAGATCGGTCAGCACGCGCAGCCAATCGCCGCGGCTGATCACGATCAGCGCGCCGCACAGCGCGACCGCGATGCCGGCCCAACGCGACAGCGACAGGCGTTCGCGCACGACGACCGACAGCAGCACGGCGGTGGCGACCGGATTCAGTGCGACGAACAGCGCGGTGCGCCCGGCCGGCATCCGCGCGAGCGCCGCGAAAAAACACACGTTGTACAGGAAGATGCCGGTCGCGCCGAGGCCGAACGTCGTCACGATCTGGCGTCCGCTGAGTGTCGGCACGCCCGCCTTCGACCTCGCCAGGT
>NZ_BCPO01000136.1:0-5491 GCF_016586105.1 Burkholderia sp. E168m15 | reverse complement strand
GTGGCCGCCGAGGTCGCGGACATCGTCGCGGCGAGGATCCGGCCTGCGATGAAGGTCCCGCCCCAGAACAGCGCGACGAGCGTGAGCTTCACGTAGATGGCCGCGTGCGGCCGGGGGGCGACGACGCTGGCGGGCGGGGCGGGAGCATTCATGTGGCGTGCAATCTCGAAAGGAAGCGTGTGCCGCGAGGCGTGCGTGGCCGCGCGCGGCTAAACGATGCCGAACCGCGCGATGGCCGGCCTGCGGGCCGATTCAGTGAAGGGGGCTGGGCGGGCGTCGTCAGCGGAACGCGGGCGCCGACGCGAGCGCGGTGAGCACGGCCGGCATCGCGAGCGCGGCGGCGATCGTCTGGAACGCGGTGATGCCGGCCATCAGCGGCGCGTCGCCGCCGAGCTGGCGCGCCATGATGTACGACGCCGACGAGGTCGGCAGCGCCTGGAACAGCAGCGCGACGGTCAGCGCCGCATCGCCGAGCCCGAACAGCCGGCCGGCCGCGAGCGTGATGAGCGGCATCGCCACGAACTTGAACGCCGATGCGACGCACACCGGCTGCCACCATGCGCGGGCCGCATCGAATGTCAGCGCCGCGCCCACGCACAGCAGGCCGAGCGGCATCGACGCGGCGCCGAGCGCCCGCACGGCCGGCTCGACGGCGGCCGGAAACGCCACGCCGCCGGCCTGCATCGCCATCCCGAGCGCGCAGGCGACGACGAGCGGATTCGACAGGATCTGCCGCACGAGCGCCGCCGCGCCGAGCCGCGTGTCGCCGTAGCGCGCGAAGACCAGCACGCACATCAGGTTGACGGTCGGCACGATCGCCGCGACGCAGACGGCCGCGAGTGCAATGCCCTTCGCACCGAACAGCCCGGCGGCGAGCGCGGTGCCGACATAGTTGTTGAAACGCACGGCGCCCTGGAACACCGACGTGAACCCGGCGCCGTCGACCCGCACGAACCGGCGGACCAGCAGAAGAAGCGCCGCGGCGAATGCGGTCGAACCGACCAGCGCCGCCGCGAGCGGTAAAACGGGCAACGATTGCAGCCGCGCATTCGCGAGGCCGTCCGCGAACAGCGCGGGCAGCAGCACGTAGTAGCAGAGCCGCTCGGCGTGCGGCCAGAACGCTGCGGCGATGAAGCCGGTGCGCCGCAGGCCATGACCGAACGCGACCAGCAGCGCGACCGGCGCGAGCGCGAGCAGGATCGGGCCGATCATCGGCGCGCCTTCATGCGGGTCGTGCCGGAGCGCCGGCGCGGCCGGCAGGCAACGCAGCGGAACGACGCGGGAATCCATCCGGCGGGCGACATGGCGACATGCAATCGAAAGAATGACGATGCCGCCAAGTTAACACGCGCAAGCAACGGGAATAATGGTGAATTATCGGGTGTTCAATGAGAAATTCTCATCGATGACGCGGTCACTTCGGCGGCCAGCGCGCGGGCGAAACGTTCGGCCGGACGCGACTGGTGTTCGAGCAGCACGACCGCGCGGCCCATCTGCGGCTGGCCGAACGGCAAGCGCGTGACCGGCGGCAGGCGCGCGAGCGTCGCGTCGGGGAGCGCGACGATCGCCGCACCGAGCCCGCGCGCCACCATGCGCGCGATCGTTTCCGCGCTGTCCAGCACCATCTCCTCGCGCACCCGCACGCCGATGCGGCGCAGCTCGGCGGCGATCATCCGGCCGGCCCACGCCTGCGCGTCGAAGCGGATGAACGGCAGCGCATCGAGCAGCGCGCCCGCGTCGCGTTCCGCATGACCGGGCGGCGCGAGCAGCCAGAAGCGATCCTCGTACAGCGTGGTCCACGTCAGTTCCGCCGGATGCGGGCGCACCGGGCGCGTCGTGATCGCCGCGTCGAGCTCGCCGGCCGCAACGCGGTTCGCGAGTTCCACCGACATGCCGGCCGACACGTGCACGCGCAACGACGGATGCGCGGCACGCAGCGCGAGCAGCGCGTCGGGCAGCGGGCCGGACAACGCGGTCTGGATCGCGCCGATCCGCAGCCGGCCGACCAGCTTCTTCTCGTCGCTGAGCGCATCGGGAATCTGGTCGACCATCGCGAGCACCTGCTTGGCCTGCGCGAGCAGGATGTTGCCGGCTTCGGTGAGCACCGGCTGCCGGCGCGAACGGTCGAACAACTGCACGTTGTATTCGCTTTCGAGCGTCTTGATCTGCAGGCTCACCGCCGATTGGGTGAGGCCGATGGCTTCGCCGGCGCGCGCGAAGGTCCGGTAGCGGGCGATGGCGACGAGCGTTCTGAAGGCGCGGAGTGACATGGGCTCGGTGAGATGGGCGAACGGGGCCGGCACGCGGATTGCTCGACGATGCCGGCGGCGCAGTGGCGGCATGCCGCTCGGGGTGTCGACGACCGCCGAAGCGGACGGCTGGCGCCGACACGCTGGCGGACATCATGCCCGTGCGTGCGGAAACGGGCAACCGACGCGCGCCCCGGTCTGCGCCGAAAGGCGCGGTGCGGGACGGCCGGATCGGCCGGTGCGTGCTTTCATGCATGGCGTCGTGCTGGACATGCACGTCTGTCCGCGCACGCGTGAGCGGCCGTGGCCGTGCGTGCCGCCCGCTTCCGTTTCATCGATGCGCCGGGGCGACGCGAGCCGTTGCGGTCACCCCGACCCTTCGCGGAGGTAACGACGATGCCAGACGATCCCGGTGAAGTCGCGCGTGCGAGCTATCGCGCGTATGTCGACAAGAACCGCGACGCGATCGAAGCGCTGATCGCGCCGGACTTCCATTTCACGAGCCCGCTCGACAACCGGCTCGACCGCGACGCGTATCTGGCGCGCTGCTGGCCGAACAGCGCGATGCTCGCAGGATTCGAGTTCGTCGACGTGGCGGTGCACGGCGAATACGTGTTCGTCGTGTACGAAGCCGTCACGACCGCCGGACGGCGGTTTCGCAACGCCGAGCGATTGCGCGTACGCGACGGCCGGATCGTCGAGGCCGAGGTGTATTTCGGCTGGTACGTGCCGCACCAGGCGCCCGATGGCGGGTTCATCGAGGCGGGCGGGTGAAGGCAGTCGCGTGCATCGGCGCACTCATCCCGCCGCGTCTTCCCCCAACGCCTGGATGAACCGCGAAAACAGCTCGGGCTGCGACGAAATCCCGAGCTTTGCGTACAAATGCCGCCGATGCACCTTCACCGTTTCCGGTGAAATCGCGAGCCGCTCGGCAATCGCCTTCGACGAATTGCCGCGCAGCACCATCCGCGCGATCGACATCTCGCGGTCGGTCAGCACGCCCGCGCCGAAGCGGGCGAGCGCCTGTTCGACGCGCGTACCGAGATCGGCGTCGGGCGCCGCACGTCCGGCGTCGCCCACCAGCCTCCAGTGCTGCCGAATCACCGCGAGCACCCACGGCATCGCGGCCGTCAGCTTGCCGAGCGGTTCGACGTCGAAGCGCGTCGACGCACCGAGCGACAGCGACAGCAGCGTGTCGGCATTCGGCCGCACGAGAATCTGGATCTCGTCGTCGCCGACCGCGTCGCGGAAATAGCTCAGGAAATACTCGCTCTGCCGGAACAGGTCGGGCGCGACTTCCTCGAGCCGGTAGCAGCCGTCGGCGAGCCCGTCGTGCGCGGCCTGCAGGAACGGATCGAGCAGATATAACCCATTCAGGTAAAGCGGCACGGGCGACGCGGCGTCGGTGCCGCCCGTGTCGTATTCGTCGAGCACGAGCGGTACGCCGTCGCTGCCGATCGCGGTCGCCAGCGCGTTGTCGAACGGCGCCATTTCATTGAGCAGCAGCACCAGGAATCGCCAGAAGCGCGGCTGGCCGAGATGATCGATTGCGCGGCCAAGCGCCTGGTGCATCGCGATTTCGGAAAAGAGACGATCCATACCACCACCGGAAGGGCGTAACACGAAGGGGGAATAGCGGTCCTGAAATTGGCTTCCTAGACTGCCACGCAATCAATCGGGCCCGAGTATGGGCGTTCAAAAACAGGTGGCATAGGAGCACAGGAGAACGAAATGGCGATGATGTCGGAATCGACGGGCAGCCTGCAAGCGGCGCCTGCAACGGAAGACGCGCCGCGCGCGCTGTCGCAGACGCTCAGCGTGCGCGATGCGGTGATGATCACCGTATCGGGCGTGACGCCGGCCAGCTCGATCTTCGTGATCGCGCCGTTCGCGATCCAGCAGGCCGGCAGCGGCGCCGTGCTGTCGTTCGTGCTCGGCGGCGTGCTCGCGCTGGCGTTCGCGCTCTGCTATGCGGAACTCAGCGCCGCGCATCGCAGCGCGGGCGGCGAATACGTGATGGCCAAGCGCGTGTTCGGCACGCTGCCCGGCTACCTGACCTTCATCACGGTGCTGTCGGTCAGCGTGTTCATCCCCGCCGTGCTCGCGAGCGGCGCCGCGCCGTACCTGAACAACGCGCTCGGCACGCACTTCAGCAACCAGTCGGTCGCGCTGACGATCGTGCTGCTCAGCTATCTGCTCGGCATGCTGAACATCAAGACGAACGCCTGGATCACCGGCGCGTTCCTGGTCGTCGAAATCGGCGTGTTGATGCTGATCGCGGGGCTCGGCTTCGGGTCGCCGCATCGCGGCGCCGAAGTGCTGATCGCCCCGGTCGTCGCAAGCGGCAATGCGCTCGTGCCGGCGACGCTCGCGGCCATCGTGCCCGCCATCGGCACCGCGATCTTCTGCTACAACGGCTTCGGCTCGGCCGCGTATCTCGCGGAAGACCTGTGCGGCGGCAACCGCAACGTCGCGAAGGCGGTGATCTATTCGCTGCTCGTGATCCTCGTCGTCGAACTGGTGCCGCTCACCGCGATCGTGCTGGGTGCGCCGTCGCTGACGGAGCTGACCAAAAGCGCCGATCCGATCGGCTATGTCGTGCGCTCGCTGAGCAATCCGGCCGTGTCGCGCGTGGTCAGCGGCGGGATCTTCCTGTCGGTGTTCAACGCGATCATCGCGATCGTGATCACGATGGGCCGCCTGCTGTACAGCAGCGGCCGGCATGCGCTCTGGTCGCGCACCTGCAACCGCGCGTTCTCGACGATCCACCCGCGCCTCGAATCGCCGTGGCTGGCGACGCTCGCGCTCGCGATACCGTCGGCCGGGCTCGTGTTCGTGTCGAGCCTCGACGAACTCACCGCGTTCACGGTCGACCTGCTGCTGCTGATTTATCTGGTCGTCGGGCTGGCCGCGCTCGCGAGCCGGTTCGTGCGCCGCGACGTCGAGCATCACTACCGGATGCCGCTGTGGCCCGTGACGCCGCTCGTCGCGGTGGCGGGCGCCGCGTACACGCTTTACACGACGCTGGCGACTGCGACGAAACCGACCGACCTGATCATCATCGCGGGGCTGCTGGTCGCGGCGCTCGTGATGTACGTGGCCTGGGCGCGCCACAGCGAAGCATTCCGCGCGCTCTGAGCGCCGGATCGATACAGTGCACCACCGACACACGAACCATCGAAAGACTGGAGGAATTGCATCATGCGCACGAGGGATCTCGGCATCCGCATCGGCCTCGGCAC
>NZ_BCPO01000135.1:0-38468 GCF_016586105.1 Burkholderia sp. E168m15 | reverse complement strand
TACCGGGCGTGCGGGTCGGGCACTGCACGCTGAACGTCGAGAACGGCGACGCATCGATCCGCACCGGCGTCACCGTGATCGAGCCGCGCGCGGGCGCCGCGCACGATTCGCCGTGCTTCGCGGGCGTGCACGTGCTGAACGGCAACGGCGACGCGACCGGGCTCGAATGGATTCGCGAAGCGGGCCTGCTGACGACGCCGATCGCCTATACGAACACCCACAGCGTCGGCGCGGTGCGCGACGCGCTCGTCGCGAACGAACGCGAAGCGGCGGCCGGCCGCGTGTACTGGTGCATGCCGGTCGTGATGGAAACCTACGACGGACTGCTGAACGACATCTGGGGGCAGCACGTGAGCGCCGCGCACGTGCAGCGCGCGCTGGCCGCCGCGCAGTCGGGGCCGGTTGCCGAAGGCGGCGTGGGCGGCGGCACCGGCATGATCTGCCACGAGTTCAAGGGCGGCATCGGCACCGCGTCGCGCGTGCTGGCGGACGATGCGGGCGGCTGGACCGTCGGCGCGCTCGTGCAGGCGAACTACGGTGTGCGCGAAATGCTGCGCGTGGCCGGCTACCCGGTCGGCGAAGTGCTGCGGCATGTGCATTCGCCGTTCCGCGAAGCCGACGCGAAAGGCGAAGCCGGCATGGGTTCGATCGTCGTCACGATCGCGACTGACGCACCGTTGCTGCCGCATCAATGCACGCGTCTCGCGCAGCGCGCGAGCGTCGGGCTGGCCCGCGTCGGCGGCGGCACCGAGGATTCGAGCGGCGACATCTTTCTCGCGTTCGCCACCGGCAACGCCGGCTTGCCGGCGGTGAACTACGGCAGCAAGGGCGCGCCGACCACCGGCGTGCAAATGGTCAACAACGACCATATTTCCGCGCTGTTCGTCGCGGCGGCGGAAGCGGTGGAGGAGGCGATCGTGAATGCGCTGGTCGCGGGCGGCGACGTCGCATCGCGCGGGGCGCGGGTCGAAGGGCTCGGGCAGGCGCGCTTGCTGGATGCGTTGCGCGAAGTGGGTTGGCGGCCGGGGCGCGGCGCCTGAAACGGCAAGCGCCGCTTCAATCGAAGCGGCGTGGGGCGGGGCGGCGATGCGGCGATCGGCCGGACCGCCGTCCGCCCGCGCCTGTCACGCGTGCGGTGCGGGCCGTGGGGGCCGTGGGGGCGATATGGGCCGGGCCGTGACGACGCGGCGTCATGCTCAGCTGCCGAAGTAGATGTTGCAGAAGCTGACGGGGCCGACGCAGGCGTTCGGGTCTTCCTGCTTCGATTGCGCACGATCGACGCGGCCGGCGGCCTGGATCGCTTCGGTGCGGTTCGCCTGTTGCGGTGCGGCGTCTGCCGGCGCCGGCTGCGCGTGAGCGACGGCAGCGGTGAGCGACAGGGCAACGAGGGCGAGGTGCAGCGGCTTCATTTTGTTTCTCCTGGGTGAGTGCCAGTCTCGCTGGCAGTGAGGAAACTATAGGCTCGCACTGCTTAAAGATTAATCACCGCGGCTGTAGAGCTTATTTCCATCCGGAACAACGATCCCGTAGCGCGCGCACACATTCTTCAATGGCGGTGCCGGTTGAACGGCGCGTCCTTGTCCAGCAGCGCGCTGCGCATGAAGTGCAGGCAGCCGACGATCCTTTGCATGCTGCGGCGCGCGTCGGGCACCGCGTACCACGCCTGCAGCGTGTGCTGTGCCGCGCGAATCGCGAGATTCACCGATTTCAGCGTACGCGCATGGCGACTGGGCGTCGGATCGTCGAAGAAGCGCGGCAGTTCGTTCAGCACCGCATCGATCGAACCGATCCAGCGCAGCGTCTGCGGCGGTTTCGACGCGCAGAACGCGTGCAGCTCGTCGCGCAGGTCGATGACCGCGTGGCCGACCTCGAGCGTCGACAGCATCCAGCGCAGTGCATCGCGATGCTGCCGCGTACGGCGCACCAGCAGCGTGCGCAGTTGCGCCATCAGGTCGTGCGTGCTCGACTGGAAGCGCTGCGCGAGGCCGTCCGGCGCGCCTTCGCATGCAAGCGTCACCTGGCGGCGCAAGTCGTGCGCGATCCGGCCGGTGAGCCAGGGCATGTGGGTCGGGAATACGACTGCGAACACGAGCGAGCACGCGAGCATCGCGACCACGACCGCCAGCCCGTTGTTGATCAGCACTTCAGGCGTATACGCGATCGTGTTGTCGGGGCCCGCAAGCAAGCAGAAGAACACCGCGAAGCCGATCCCGTAGCCGGACAGGCCCGGCCGCATCGCGAGGAACGCGCCGAGGCCGAGCACCGGCGCGAGCGCCGCGCACAGCAGCGGAAAACCGTCGATGTTCGGATAGACGTAGCACAGGAACAGGTAGCCGACGGCGGTCGCGAACGCCGCCCCGACGCCCATCTGCGCGACGAACTTCGGCGCGCGCGGCGACGTCGAGCTGAGTGCGCACGCGATCGCGGTGGCGATCACCGCGAGCGAGCCGCTCGGCCATTCCGACGCGATCCAGAATGCACTCATCGCGCCGACGGCGACCACCGTGCGCAGGAAGGCGAAACCGACGAAGAACGCATTGGTTTTCACCGCGTAATGCGTGACCGAGCGCTCGAACGCGTGATCGTCCTGGTCGAGCGACGCGTACGTGTCGACGTAGCCGAGATATTCGCCGATGAACCGGTACAGCAGCTCGATCGCGGTATCGAAGTCGAGCAGGCCGCCGGCCGCATGGTCCTCGAGGGTTCGCCGCGACGCGCGCGCGGTCTTCGGCAACGCACCGTGGAAGCGGCGCAGTTCGAGCAGCGCGCCGGTGGCCGGTGCGATGCCGCGCTGGCGTTCGTCGCGCAACGCGGCGAAGCGCTGGGCGAGCGCGTCGACGTGCGGCGCCAGCGCGTCGAGCACAGCGTCCGACTGGTTCGCACGCAGCCGTTTGACGAGTTGATGCAGCGCATGCAGCCGCGTGCACGCGTTCATGAACTCGCTGTTCAGCCGCGCGAGCCGACGGCTGCGCGCGCGAATGTGCGGGTCCTCGAACGATGCGAATGCACGATTGGCTTCGAAGCCGACGATGTCGTCGACGAAATCGGCGAAGCGCCGCTCGAAATCGCCGCGCGCGACGTCGCCCGCCAGCGCGCCGGCCGTGAACGCCGCGAACGTCGCGTGGCGCGCGCTCAATGAACGCATCAGCGCCTTCGCGGAACTCAACGGCAGGATCAACGCACTGACCGCGCCCGAGCACGCGATGCCGAGTGCGACTTCCGCGGCGCGCGTGAGCGCGGACTGGAACAGCGTCTGCGGTGTCATCACGGCCGGCAGGCCGATCAGCGCGGCCGTGTAGCCGGCGAGCACGAAGCCGTACCAGCGGAAGTGGCGGTTGCGCACCGCGAGCGCGATGCAGCCGCCGATCCACAGCGTGATGCCGGCCATGTACAGCTCCGGCTGCTGCGCGAACAACCCACCGAGCGCGAGCGCGCCGACGAGGCCGGCCGCCGTGCCGAGCACGCGGTAGAAGCTTTTCGCGAACACCATGCCCGACAGCGGCTGCATCAGCACGAACACGGTCGTCATCGCGGTGCGCGGCTGCGACATTTCCAGACGCATCGCGATGCCCATCGCCAGCAGCGCCGCGAGCACGGTTTTCGCGAGATGCAGCCAGATCAGCCCGTCGGTCGCGGCCCAGTCGCGCGCCGCGTTGCCGAGCGGATCGAGCCATGGCCTCCATCGTGCCGGTTCGATGGAAGGTCGCTCGATCGCAGGTTGTGGCTTCATGAAAAGAGGGCCCAGGGCCGACCGGGCGAAGCGCCGCGGTGCGTCCGAACGGGTCCGTTCGACTGGTGAGGCGCCGATTGTAGGAGTGCGGCGCCCGTGCATTAACGCAGTTGCGGGGAAACGATAGTTGCAGCCGACGTAACAATCTATCGCGCGCAGTGGAGGAAAATGGCGGCTCCGCTACAGGTTGCTCACAGGAATGGATACGCTACAAAACATGCGGGTGTTTTCGCGCGTCGTCGAGACGGGCAGTTTCACCGCCGCCGCGCAATCGCTGAATTCGACGACGGGCGCGATGTCGCGCGCGGTGTCGGAGCTCGAGGCGCGCCTGCGCACCCGTCTGATGAATCGCTCGACGCGCCGTCTCGCGCTCACGTCGGCCGGCGAAAGCTATCTGCGGCGCTGCCGCCAGATCCTCGCCGACGTCGACCGCGCGGAAGAAGAGGCGAGCTGCGCGCACGAGCGCCCGGCCGGCGTGCTGCGCATGCACAGCTTCGCGAGCGTCGGGCACCACTACGTATTACCCGCGCTGACGCGCTATCACGCGCAATTCCCGGACGTGTCGATCGAGCTGTCGCTGTCGCAGCGGATGCCTGACCTGTTCGACGGCACGAGCGACATGGCCGTCGTCACCGCATCGTCGCTGCCTGATTCGGAGCTCGTGTCGCACCTGCTCGGCTCGACGTTCAGCATTCTGTGCGCATCGCCCGACTACGTGAAACGGCATGGCGTGCCGGCCCGCCCGCAGGATCTCGCCGCGCACGCGTGCCTGACGCTATGTACGCCGGCGTTCCCGACGCACGAATGGGTGCTCGAAGGGCCCGACGGCGTCGAGCAGATCCATGTCGCCGGGCCGGTGCAGACCAATACGGCCGAATCGCTCGCCCTCGCGATCCGCGACGGCATCGGGATCGGCATGCTGCCGCTGTATTCGGCAATCGACGCGCTGCGCGACGGCACGCTCGTCCGTGTGCTGCCCGCGCATATCCTGCAGAAGATGAACGTGTATGCGCTGTACCCGTCGCGCCGCTTCGTCGATGCGAAGGTGCGGACCTGGGTCGAGATGCTGCGTGCGCAGGTGCCGACGATGATCGCGCGCGACGTCGAGATGCTGAACGCGATCGACCGCGAACCGCAGGCCGCCTGAACGCAGGCCGTCTGAAACCCGCTCGCGCATCGGCGCGCGGCGGGTTGCTTCATGCAAACACCCGATACGCATCGCTCGCCACGCATGCGTGATGCGAGCGACGCGCATCGTCACAGCGCGGGCCTGGCCGCCGCGCCCGATTCGGTGGCCGGCTCGCCGGCCGGGCCGTAGGCGGCCCGCGCCGCTTTTCGCTCGGCGAGACGTTTCGCCTGCAGCCGTTCCTGCGCCGCGAGGATGTCGTCCGGATAGTTGCCGATTTCACCGCGCGCCGGGTTGTAGCCGACCGATTCGAGATCGATCAGCTCCTGCAGCACCTGCGCGCGCGTGACGGGCGACTTCGCCTGCTGGGCGAACGACAGGACCGGTGCGGCGAGCAGGACGGCAGCGGCGGCGGTAACGACGAGCGATTTCACGTGGTTCTCCTGAATACGGGGTGGGTGGCCGGATCGACACGCCGCACGCGATGCGCGGCTCCGACCTTCGACGTCAGTCTACGCAGCAGGCCGATGCGCAAACACCCCGAATCCAGGAGGGCTGCCTTCCAGAAGCAACAACATTGGCGCGGTCGCCCGCACCGGGCGAAACCGTGAGCGCACACGGGCGCCGTGCATACGGGCGACGTCGCGCGCTGCCGGTCAGAACCGCGTGCGCATGCCGATCGTGCCGACGACCTGGTTCGCCGTGCTCGATGCGCCGCCCGACGTGTTGATGAACGCCTGGTAACCGCGGCCCGACGCGTGCTGAAACATCGCTTCCGCGTACAGGTCGGTGCGGCGCGACAGCTTGTACACGGCCTGCAGGTTCGCCTGATGCCATTTCGGGTCGGTGCCGTGCTTGCTGTCGGGATTCGACACGCTGGCGTCCGTGTACACATAGGCCGCGCCGACGCTGACGGCCGGCGTGACCGCATAGCGCACGTTCACGTCGTAGTTGTTGAACGCGATCTGGCCGCTCGAGCCGAACGCGCCCGTGTTGTCGTACTGCGAGCGCGTGTAGACGAAGCCGACGGTCGCCGGGCCGAACACGTAGCTGACGCCGCCGCCGTACGTGCGCATGCGGTCCGAGCCGATCGACCAGCCGCCCTGGTTCAGGCTCTTCGCTTCGGCCGAATCGGTCGCGCCGGGGCTCGCGCTCGTCGAACCCTTGGTACCGTTCATCTGCAGGTACGCACCGGCCAGCTTCAGCGGGCCGTTCGTGTAGCTCGCGGCCACGCTGTATGCGCGGTTCGCGCTGAAATTCGCCGAGTTGGAAAACGCGTACAGCGCGCCGACCTTGAAGCCCGCGATCGTGTCGCTCGTGTACTTGACCGCGTTGTTGATGCGCAGCGAGTGGTTCAGGTTGTCGTTGTCGAACGGATGCGCGAAGCCCGTATCGCCGAAATCGCCGGACGTCGCCGACAACGGCGCGACGAAGTCGACCATCGTGTCGTACTGGCGACCGAGCGTCAGCGTGCCGTAGCCGGCCCGGCTGAGGCCGACGTACGCGTGCCGGCCGAACAGCTTGCCGTCCTGGCCGAGCCCGCCGTTGTTCGCGTTGAAGCCGTTTTCGAGCACGAACAGCGCCTTCAGCCCGCCGCCGAGATCCTCGGTGCCGCGCAGGCCGAAGCGGCTGCCGTTGATCGTGCCGGTCGTCATGCGCCACTGCGACGCGCCGTTCACGTTGTTGGTATAGGCGATGCCGGCGTCGATCAGGCCGTACAGCGTGACCGAACTTTGCGCGTGGGCGAGCGGCGTGAGGAGTGCGGCGGCGCCTGCGCCGGCGATCAGGGTTTTTTTCATCGGAAAGCTCCTGCGGGTGGGACTGGAAACCAAAGTTCGGCGCAAGTATAGGAATGCGCGGCACGCGCACGGCCGTCCGGGCCGCGAGCGCACTGTTCCAGATCCGACAAGCATCCTTCACAAAACTGACACGACGCGGCGCGCACACCCTGGGCAGGCGATTCCTGCGTGGCGGGCGGCCCTCGGCTTCCGCCCGGTACAGCCTGGTTGTCGTGTCGATGCAACATGCGTGACACGTGCGCGCATCGCTGCTTTTCCTCCATACTGGCCGTTCGGACCACACGGCCGCCGACGCAGATCGCGCGATCGTGTCAATGCAGCACGACAAGAGGCCTCCCCATGAACCTGTTCAACGTACGTCTGCGCGGCCGCGACGGCCTGTTCACGATCGGCGTCGATGCCGGCAAGATCGCGCGGATCGATGCGCAAACCGCGCCGATCGCGTCGACGAACCCCGACCATATCGACGGCGGCGGCCGTCTCGCGATTGCGCCGCTCGTCGAGCCGCATATCCACCTCGATGCCGTGCTGACGGCCGGCGAACCCGCGTGGAACATGAGCGGCACGCTGTTCGAAGGCATCGAGCGCTGGGCCGAGCGCAAGGCGACGATCACGCACGAGGACACCAAAGCGCGCGCGCATGCGGCGATCGGCATGCTGCGCGACCACGGGATCCAGCACGTGCGCACGCACGTCGACGTGACCGATCCGACGTTGGCCGCGCTGAAGGCGATGCTGGAAGTGAAGGACGAGGCGCGCGGGCTGATCGATCTGCAGATCGTCGCGTTCCCGCAGGAGGGCATCGAATCGTTCGACGGCGGCCGCGCGCTGATGGAGCAGGCGATCGAGCTCGGCGCGGACGTCGTCGGCGGAATTCCGCATTTCGAGAACACGCGGGAGCAGGGCGTCAGCTCGATCCGCTTTCTGATGGATCTCGCGGAACGCACGGGCTGCCTCGTCGACGTGCACTGCGACGAAACCGACGATCCGCATTCGCGCTTTCTCGAAGTGCTCGCGGAAGAAGCGCGCGTGCGCGGCATGGGCGCGCGGGTCACCGCGAGCCACACGACCGCGATGGGTTCGTACGACAACGCGTACTGCTCGAAGCTGTTCCGGCTGCTGAAGCGGGCGGGACTGAACTTCATCTCGTGCCCGACCGAGAGCATTCACCTGCAAGGGCGCTTCGACACGTTTCCGAAGCGGCGCGGCGTCACGCGCGTCGCGGAACTCGACCGGGCCGGCATCAACGTGTGCTTCGGGCAGGATTCGATCAAGGACCCGTGGTATCCGCTCGGCAACGGCAACATCCTGCGCGTGCTCGATGCGGGCCTTCATATCTGTCACATGATGGGTTACCAGGACCTGCAGCGCTGCCTCGACTTCGTGACCGACCACAGCGCGACGACGATGCATCTCGGCGAGGGCTACGGCATCGAGATCGGGCGTCCGGCGAATCTCGTCGTGCTCGACGCGGACAGCGATTACGAAGCCGTACGCCGGCAGGCGAAGGCCACGCTGTCGATGCGCCACGGGAAGGTCATCATGCGGCGTGAGCCGGAGCGCATCACGTATCCGGATTGACGCGGAAGGCGGGTCATCGCGGCCCGCCGGCCCTCATGTATTCAACAAATGCATGAGTCGATTCGAAAAATACGTTTGTCTCATGAGAGGCGGGGGCCTACGATGCGGTCCTGATGACGGCATGCAGCGTGCGCGCCGCCTTTTCGATCCTCGTTCGCCGACCCCATGCGCCTCGATCTTCCATCCGCTCCCGCCGCTTCCTCGCCACCCGTCAGCCCGTTCGCGCGCATGGCTGTCGTCACGGTCCTGACCGGTATCGGCGCGGGTCTCGGCGGCATGCTCCTCGCGTTGCTGCTGCATGCGATCCAGCACCTCGCGTACGGCTACAGCATCGCGCACGTGATCGGGTCCGAGAGCTTCCTCAGTGGCGTGACCGGCGCCGAACCGCTGCGTCGGCTGGCGGTGCTGACCGTCTGCGGGATCGTCGCCGGCGGCGGCTGGTGGGCGCTTTACCGGTATGGCCGGCCGCTCGTCAGCATCCGTCGCGCGGTGCGCGCGGCCGATCCGCGGATGCCGTTCGTCAGTACGACGGTTCATGCGCTGCTGCAGATCGTCACCGTCGCGCTCGGCTCGCCACTCGGCCGCGAAGTCGCGCCGCGCGAGATCGGCTCGCTGCTCGCCGGGCGGTTCGCGCATGCGGCGCGACTCACGCCCGACGATTGCCGGCTGATGGTCGCGTGCGGCGCCGGCGCGGGGCTCGCGGCCGTCTACAACGTGCCGCTCGGCGGCGCGATCTTCGTGCTCGAGGTGCTGCTCGGCACGTTCGACATGCGTGCGCTGATCGTGGCGGTCGTGACGTCCGCGATCGCGGCGATCGTCGCGTGGCTCGGCCTCGGCAATGAGCACCAGTACACGGTGCCGGCGTTCGTGCTGAGCACACCGCTGGTCGCATGGTCGATCGTCTGCGGGCCGCTGTTCGGCTTCGCCGCGTACGGTTTCGTGCGGCTCACGACCCGCGCGCGGGCGAACGCGCCGAAGGACTGGCGGCTGCCGGTGTTCGCGCTGCTCAACTTCGCGGTGATCGGCGTGCTCTCGATGGGGTTTCCGCAATTGCTCGGCAACGGCAAGGGGCCGGCATCGCTGGGCTTCGACGGCACGCTGACGATCGGCCTCGCGGCGGTGCTGCTCGTGCTGAAGGTGCTGATCGAGGCCGGCAGCCTGCGGGCTGGCGCGGAAGGCGGGCTGCTGACGCCGGGCCTCGCGAACGGCGCGCTGCTCGGGGTCGTGCTCGGTGGACTGTGGAGCATCGTGTGGCCGGGTGCATCGCTCGGCGGATGCGCGCTGATCGGCGCGACCGCGTTTCTGGCCGCGTCGATGCAGATGCCGATCACGGCCGTCGTGCTGCTGCTCGAATTCACGCGCGCGAATCACGACTGCCTCGTGCCGATGCTGCTTGCCGTGGCAGGTTCGCTTGTGGCGTACCGGCTTGCGCAGAAGCTGGTGGAGCGGCGAGCGACAGCGATCGCAGCCGTCAGCACGCCGGAGGCGGTTGCTCGCTAGCGGGCTCACGCCAGGGCCCGTATACGCATCGATGCGCGCGGCGATCCATCCACGACATGGCGTATCTGGAAGGCGTCCAGTGGGCAGGGGAAGAGCGTGCATCGCTGACGCATCAATTCCGTTTTGAAGTGGATTATCCGCGAAAATATCAAAATAAGACACAATGTATGGGAATTAAAGTTCCTGCATGCATCTCTCCTGTAACTCTATAATATTGTGAGTTATGAGAGATATGGCGCGGGAAGACCCACTATGCTGGAATTAAATTTTCGCAAGCCCGATGAAATCGTCACACTGCTTTGCGCGAGGCTTCGCACGGAGCGGCTGGCGTTGCAATTGACGCAGAGCGACGTAGCCGCGCGTGCCGGCGTCGGTTCCAATACCGTGTCCAATCTGGAAGCCGGACGCAATGTGAGCCTCGAGACGGTAGTTCGTGTAGCCATGGTCCTGGGACGTAGCAAGGAACTCGAAGGATTGTTCCTGCCGAAGCTCGATAGCCTGGAAGACGTTCATCGGTATGAAAAAAGTGCCAAACGTCAGCGCGTCAAGAGGGGCAACCAGAAATGATCGAGCGGATCGATGTCTACTACGACGGCTGGGGGGAGCACTGGCTGTGGGGATCGATGGTTTCTACGACGGCGATCACGGGGCGCCCGTTGATCGTATTCGAATATAGCGATGACGCGCGCAAAAGGGGGCTGGAACTGTCGTCTTATGCGCTCCCATTGCATGGGGCGAGGCTGCGCAAGGACTTTCCGTCCCACCAGCTGGGATTGCCCGGCCCAGTCTATGACGCGCTGCCCGACGGATGGGGCATGTTGCTCATGGACCGCTTGTTCAAACGCCGCGGTCTCAACGCGGCACGCATCGGGCCGCTGGAGCGGTTGGCTTACATTGGCAACCACGCAATGGGCGCCATGTCGTTCGAGCCGGTCGCGGTCGAGATCCAGGCACCGCAGCCGGATATTCCTCTCGACCGGCTCGCGGCCGAGGTACAGGAAGTCCTCAACGGTGAGGGCGGCGAATTCCTTCATCAACTGCTGCAGGTGGGCGGCTCTCCGCAAGGTGCCAGGCCGAAGGCCCTGGTCTATCGTGATCCGCAGTCCGGCGTTTTTACCACGGCCGCGGTGGCGGGTTTTGACGCGTGGTTGGTCAAGTTCCCGGCTCGGCAAGAGCATCCCGAGGTGTGCGCGATCGAAATGGTCTACGCCGAGTGCTTGCGCATGTGCGGCATCGAGACCCCGGACACGCTGCATTTCAATTTGCCTGACGGGATGGCGGCATTTGCGTCCCGGCGTTTCGATCGACGGGACGGTCTGCGCGTGCCCATGCAAAGCGTTGCCGCGTTTACCGGTGCCGATTACAAAACGCCGGGGGCGCTGGACTACGTGAACTTCTTGCGTGCGACTCACATGTGCACCAACGACGTACGCGAGAAGGCGCGGGCGTTTGAACGGGCTGTCTTCAATGTCGCGTTCAACAATCGCGACGATCATCCGAAAAACTTCGCTTACGTCATGTCGCGATCCGGCCAGTGGAAACTCGCGCCGGCCTACGACGTGACATTCTGCGAGGGGCCGGGCGGTTACCACCAAATGGACGTCATGGGCGAGGCGCTGCGGATCGACCGGGCGGCATTGCTCGGACTGGCAAAGGAAGCAGAGCTTTCCGCAGCCGTTGCCAGCGACATGATCGACGGAATGTGCGGAGTAGCCAGCCAGTTCTCGGCCATTGCGAAGCGCCGCTACGAGGGGATCATCACAGAAGACACGCTGACGGACATTCAGCGTCGAATCGACGAGAACGTTGCGCTGCTGCGCTAGGGCTCGGCGTGCGCGACATCATGGGGTATTGCGTGACGACGCTGCTGTTCTCGGGCGTGGTGTTTGTCGCGGAGATGCATCTGTTCTGACAGAGCGAGGCGAGATGCGGCCGGGGCGAAACCCGCATCTCGCCAGCCTGAATCTCGTTGTCTTCAGCCGCGCGACCGCACGTCGGCGTGCTCGTGCCCGTGCCGCAACGCGAGGCTCGCGAACGCCGCGACGACGAGCGCGGCCGCCAGCAGCGTCAGCCCGTTCTTCGCATTGCCGGTCGCCTGTTCGATCGCGCCGACGACGGTCGGCCCGACGAAGCCGCCGAGCAACCCGCACGTATTCACGAGCCCGAGCCCGCCGGCCAGCGCGCTGCCGGCGAGCCGCGACGCCGGAAACGTGAACACGATCGACTGCACGACGAAGAACATCGATGCAGCGACGCACACGCAGAGCAGCCCCGCCAGCGGCGACGCATGCGCAGCGCCGACCATGCCGGCGGCCATGACCATCAGCCCCGCGCACAGCATCCGGCGCGAATGACGCGACTCGCGGGCGAAGCGGGGCAGCGTCCCGGCGCCCAGCGCGGCGGCGAGCCAGGGCAGCGACGTCAGCAACCCGACCGCGACCGGCGAGAGCCGCCCCGACGCGCCGATGATGCCCGGCAGGAAGAAGATCACCGTGTAGATGGTCAACTGGTGGCAGAAGTACACGAAGATCGCGAGCCAGATCTGCGGATCGCGCAGTGCGGCGCCGAACGCATGGCCGCCGTGCGCGGCGACGCCCGCGTCCTGTTCGGCGGCCAGCTTGCGCTCGAGCGCGCGGCCGGTTTCCGGGGCGAGCCACGGCGCGGCGCTCGGACGGTCCGGCAATCGCGTCCACACGACGAACGCGAGCAGGATCGCCGGGATGCCTTCGACGACGAACAGCCATTGCCAGCCGTGGAAGCCGAGCGTGCCGTCGAGCTCGATCAGCGCGCCGGCGAGCGGCCCGCCGACGATGTTGGCGATGCACACGCCGAGCAGGAAATAGCCGGTGGCGCGCGCACGTTCCTCGCGGCCGAACCAGTACGTCAGATACAGCATCACGCCGGGAAACAGGCCGGCTTCGGCCACGCCGAGCAGCAGGCGCATCACGTAGAACGACGTCTCGCCGCGGACGAACGCCATCGCGACCGACAGCGCGCCCCACGTGATCATGATCCGCGTGATCCAGAAGCGCGCGCCGACGCGATGCATGATCAGGTTGCTCGGGATCTCGAACAACGCGTAGGTGAGAAAGAACAGCCCCGCGCCGAGCCCGTACGCGGCCGATGAGATGCCGAGATCGATGCCCATCGAATGTTTGGCGAACGCGATGTTGGTGCGGTCGAGAAAGCTGATCACATAGGCGGCGATCAGCAGCGGCATGAGTTTGCGGAACAGCAGCCGGTTCAGCGACGCGTTCGCGTCGCCGGCGGCGGAAGACAATGCCTGAGCGTGATGAGTGGACATGCGGACGACTCCGGTAAGAGCGAACCGGCGCGCACAGCAAGCACGGCGCGCCGCGTTCGGCAAATGCCGCTGCGATGCAGGCAGCGGATGGGCAGTCGACGGAGCCGCGCCGGCGGCGCTCGAACGGAGCGGGGCGATCAAGGGCGTCCTGGCGCCGGCCGGCTCGGGCCGGCGCCTTGTCACTGCGCTTGCGGGTTCTGGTGTTGGGGTGCTACCCGGCGGTCAGAAATTCACCGCGTCGCCGCCCTTGAGTGCGAGCATCGCGCGCGCCTCGGCCGGCGTCGCGATCTCGAGCGACAGGCCTTCGAGCACCTGGCGCATTTTCAGGACTTGCGCGGCGCTCGATTCCGCGAGCTTGCCGGGCGCGATCCACAGCGAATCCTCGAGCCCGACGCGCACGTTCGCGCCTTGCGCGGCGCCGATCGTCGCGAGCGGAATCTGGTTGCGCCCGGCGCCGAGGATCGACCACACGTAATCGCTGCCGAACAGGCGGTCGGCCGTCCGGCGCATGTGCATCAGGTCCTCCGGGTGCGCGCCGATCCCGCCGAGCAGGCCGAACACGCTTTGCACGAAGAACGGCGGCTTCGCGAGCCCGCGATCGACGAAGTGCGCGAGGTTGTACAGGTGCGAGATGTCGTAGCACTCGAATTCGAACCGCGTGCCGTTCGCGCCGCAGCGCGTGAGGATCGTCTCGATGTCCGCGAACGTGTTCTTGAACACGAGATCGCGGCTTTTCTCGAGATGTTCGCGCTCCCACGGATGCTTCAGCTCGCGGAAGCGCTCGAGCATCGGGTACAGCCCGAAGTTCATCGAACCCATGTTCAAGGACGCGACTTCGGGCTGGAAATGCAGCGCCGGCTGCAGCCGTTCGTCGACCGTCATGTGCGGGCTGCCGCCCGACGTGAGGTTGATCACCGCGTCGGTCCGCGCCTTGATGCGCGGCAGGAACTCGGCGAACACGGCCGGGTCCTGCGTCGGCTTGCCGTCGGACGGGTTGCGTGCGTGCAGGTGCAGGATCGCCGCGCCGGCCTGCGCGGCCGCGACCGCGGCCGTTTCGATTTCGTGCGGCGTCACGGGCAGGTACGGCGACATCGACGGCGTATGGATCGCGCCGGTCGGCGCACAGGTGATGATGATTTTGCGAGCGTTTGCCACGGATGGATTCCTTTCGATGAACGATGCAGGAGGCGTCAGAGCACTTCGACGTTGCCGCAGACGGAGATCGCCTGCCCGGTGATTCCGTGCCCGCCCGGCGAGCACAGGAACAGCGCGGTCGCGGCGATCTCGGCCGGATCGGTCATGCGCCGCAGCGAGATCTTCTCGAGATAGCGCTGCTCCATTTCGTCGTAGCCGATGCCGAGCTGCTGCGCGCGCGCCTCGATCACGCGGCGCATCCGCGGGCCGCGCACGATGCCGGGCTGGATCGCGTTCACGCGGATGCCGAGCGGCCCGAGTTCGATCGCGAGACTTTTCACGAGGCCGACCACCGCCCATTTGGTGGCCGCATACGGCGTGCGGAACGCGTAGCCGAGCCGGCCGGCGACCGACGACAGCGCGATGATCGCGCCGCCGGGTTTCGACTCGCGCAGCAGCGGCACCGCGCGGCGCGCGAACTGGAATTGCGCGTTCAGGTTGATCGCGACGGTCTGCTCCCACTGCACGGGGTCGATTTCGTCGATGCCGCCGGTCGGGCCGGCGATGCCCGCGTTGTTGACCAGCACGTCGAGGCCGCCGAGCCGGGTCGACACGTCGGCGAACACGCGCTCGACGGCGGCCGGGTCGGACACGTCGGCCAGCGTCGCGCTGATCGCGCCGGTCGCGGCACGCGGCGGCCGGTCGGCGAGCGCCGCGATCGAGGCTTGCGACGCATCGCAAACGTGCACGCGCGCGCCGCATTCGGCGAACGCGTCGGCGATTTCGAGGCCGATGCCCGACGCGCCGCCGGTCACGAGGACGCGCAGGCCGTCATAGGGTTTCAGCAGGTCGGAAGCTGTCATGCCGGGTTGTCTCCATCTTTGGTGTTGTGGAATGACGGCCGCTCGCGTGTCGGGCGGCCGTGGCAGGCGGTCGCTACGGTTTCGCGTTCACGCTCCGCGGCGTCTGTTCGGCCCGCAGCGTCTCGGCGAGATCATGCGCGGCGCCGCCGATGTCGAGCGCGATGCCGGCCCGCACGCCCGCGCCGTCGCGCCGTTCGAGCGCATCGACGATCGCGCGGTGCGCATCCATCGAGCGCCGCATGTGCGGGATGTCGAGCGCGACCATGTTGAGGAACGGGCCGACGCGCATCCACAGGTTCTCCACGATCGCGAGCGTGTTTTCGCTGGCGCCGTGCGCGTAGATCGCACTGTGGAACGCGAAATTGCTTTGCAGGTAGGCGCGCGAGCGGCCGGCCTCGGCGTGTGCCTGCATCGTCTCGTAGGTCTTGCGCACGGCCGCGATCTGCGCGTCGGTCATCCGGGCGCACGCGCGTTCGGCGATGCAGCCTTCGAGCGCGATGCGCACGTCGCGGAGTTCGTCGAGCATGTCGAGCGTCATCGGCGGGACGACGAGCGCGCGATTCGGGCCGTCGACCAGCGCGCGTTCGGCGCGCAGCCGCGTAAGTGCGGCCCGCACGGGCATCGTCGACGAGCCGACCGCCTCGGCGACGCTGCGCAGGCTCAGCGCCTGGCCGGGCGCGAAACGGCCGCTCATCAGCGCTTCGCGCAGTTGCTGATAGACCTTGTCGGCCATCGTTTCCTGTTCGATGACTTTCAGTGCGGGCGGGACGATACGGGGCGGCAAGGCGGGGCTCCTGAGTTTGATCTGCGATCTGTGATCACACTGGCGATGTGCGAAGTTTTGTCGATCGGGGCGGCGGAGTCAAGGCGAACGGGATCGGGGAAAACGAGGGGTGAAGCAGAAGACGGATCGGAGTCCGACAAGCCGATGTCCTTACAAAAAACTTTCAAGCCGTGCATCATGACGCCCTGATTCGGTGGATTCGAAGGTTCTCGGTGCACATGAGCCGTCGCGAGTCTTCGATGCGCTTACCCTCGAGTCGAATTCATTTCAACAACAAGGAGCCAAAGTGAAACGACCATCATTTGCCGTTGCATGGGCGGCATCTCAGCGAATCTACGACCCGGCAAATTCCGGTGAGCGCGTTGCGAAAGTGATAGGTGGATACGTCGAGAAGAACGTCAACAATCCGAATCCGACAGAGCGATGGAGCAATACTTGCGCGGTGAGGATGAGTTATATCCTGGGTGAAGCTGGCATGGTGATACCGCGAATCCCCGAGCAAACGGTATCGGGCAGAGACAATCGGCAATACTTTTTCCGTGTCAGGGATTTGATTCGTTTTCTCGAGCAACGCTGGGGGAAGGCTGAGGGCGTCAAATACCCGCCGTCGAACGGAGGGCCACTTGCGGGTCGGCAGGGCGTCCTCCTGTTCGAGGTGTCGGGGTGGAGCGATGCACAGGGCCACGCCACGCTGTTTAACGGGCGGACGTGCTACGACCATTGTTACTTCAACGAACCGGGCGCGCGGTATCGTACCGATCGCGCAAATTTTTGGAGCCTGTCATGAGGGGAGTCCGGATCGCTGCCGCGTTGGCGTGCATCGCGTTTCAACCGACGATGGTCGTGGCGAAGGACGTCGCACAAACATCGCCCGAGGCCGGCTCACGAACTTACCTCCAGAACTTCAAGGACATGGCGTTCGCGGAGTGCCTGGCTGCCGCATACAAGCAGGCGCCCGGCGCGAGCAAGGACATCGGCAGCAGCATCAGCGCGTTGCGCGACTGGACCTACTACGACATGGAACGTGCGCCGGACGTCATTCATGCGCTGGTCGCGAAGTATCTGGCTCGCGACTATCGGAATCCGGTTGTCGAATCGGAAGTCGCGGATGTGAAGTTCGACTTCCTGAAGTGCATCGACCTGTATCACGGCAAGGAACTGGACGCTGCAGCGAAGCAGCTCGTATCGCGTCCGAACCGTACCTATCGAACCGAGCATCCGCCCAAGCCGCAGTAGCGATCGAACGCCGTTGCGCGATGCAACGGCGCGCCGTATGCCGTTTCGTCGACGCTATTCAAGCGTCCGGATCGAATTGCTGATCCCGCGCGCGCAGTCGATCACCGCCGGCGCGAGCTTGCGGCGCGCGTCGTCGAACGTCCAGCGGCTCGTCGGCGCGACCACGTGCACGGCCGCGACCGGCTGCCCCTGACTGCCGAGCACGGGCGCGGCAATCGACATGTCGCCGATGAACAGTTCTTCCTGGTTGGTCGCGTAGCCTTCGCGCCGCGCGCCATCGAGCAACGCGACGAGATCGTCCAGCGCCGTGACCGTGCGCGGCGTGTGCGGCGTACGCACCATGCCGTCGAGCCGTGCGCGTGCGTGATCCGGCGGCAACGCGCTCAGGAATGCGCGGCCGCTGCCGGTGCAGTACATCGGGATACGGCTGCCGATCGGCATGTGGATCGGCACGAACTTCGTCGACACGAAACGCGCGACGTACACCATTTCGTCCTCGTCCGGCTCGGTGAGGTTGGTGGTTTCGCCGGTCAGGTTCGTCAGCTCGGACAGGAACGGATTCGCGACGTCGATCAACGTATCGGCCGCGAGATAGTTGAAGCCGATCCGCATCACGTGCGGCGTGAGCTGATAACGCCGCGTGACCGGATGCTTGCGGATGTAGCCGAGCTTCTCGAGCGTATAGACCATCCGCTGCGCGGAGCTTTTCGTCATGCCCGCCGCGTCGGCCACTTCCGCCAGCGTCATCGTGCGCCGCTTCGCGCTGAACGCGCGCAGCACGTTGAGCCCTTTTTCCAGCGACTGGTTGAACAGCAGATCGTTTGCTTGGTCGGGCGACGTTTCCATGGCGAGGGGCGAGATCGATTCGATACCGCATCATATCGTATCGAATATCGATACGCAAAAATCTATTTGCGATGTTTTTGATTCGTTTTAAGATCAAGCCATCGTCGCAGTGTCGATCAGCGACCGGCCGGCGCACCGGATTATTCGAGAGGGAGTCACCATGGTTCCGTTCATCAAGCGGTTCGGCGCGCTGGCCGCCGGTTTCGTCACCTGTATCGCACTCTCCACGGCTTCGGCGAGCGCCGTTGCCGCCGAGCCCACGCTGAAGGTCGGCGCGACGGCCACCGGCGTGCCGTTCACGTTTCTCGACGTCAAGAGCAATTCGATCCAGGGGATGATGGTCGATGCGATCACCGCGGCCGGGAAGTCGGCCGGGTTTCGCGTCGACGTGCAGCAGACCGTGTTCTCCGCGCTGATCCCGTCGCTCACCACGCAGAAGATCGACATCATCTCGGCCGCGATGCTGAAGACGCCGGCGCGCCAGCAGGTCGTCGATTTCTCGGACACCGTCTACTCGTTCGGCGAAGGCCTGATCGTGAAGGCCGACGATCCGGGCCGCTATACGTCGATGGACGATTTCAAGGACCAGGTGGTCGGCGCGCAGGTCGGCACCGCATTCGTCGATGCGCTCAACAAGAAGGGCATCTTCAAGGAAGTCCGGACCTACGATTCGATCGCCGACATCATGCGCGACGTCGCGCTCGGCCGTATCAAGGCCGGCTTCGCCGACCAGCCGATCGTCGCGTACCAGATCGAGCACGGCGTCAATCGCCAGGTGCGGCTGGTGCCCGAATACCAGAGCGTCGTGAAGGGGCAGGTGTGCTTCATCGTGCGCAAGGGCGACAACGCGACGCTCGAGCAGCTCAACGGCGCGATCCGCAAGATGAAGAGCGACGGCACGCTGCAGCAGATCCTGCAGAAGTGGCACATGAGCTGAGCGTCGGCGCTCGCTTCCCGACCGGCAACGCCCGCGCGTCGGCGGGCATCCCCAGCGGCGTGCCGTTCGGACGTCGCATAGGAGACCTCATGTTTTTCCAGAACGCGATCGATTTCCTGCCGATCCTGCTGAAGGGCGCGGTGGTCACGATCGAGATCACCGCATGCGCGTTCGTGCTCAGCTCGGTGCTCGGGCTGATCCTCGCGCTGCTGAAGGTGTCGCGCAATCGTGCCGTCGCGACGGCCGGCAGCACGATCATCAACGTGATCCGCGGGCTGCCGATCATCGTGCAGCTGTTCTACATGTATTTCGTGCTGCCCGATCTCGGCGTGCAACTGTCGGCGTTCCAGGCCGGCGTGCTCGGTCTCGGCATCGCGTATTCGGCGTATCAGGCCGAGAACTTCCGCGCCGGCATCGAGGCGATCGACCGCGGCCAGATCGAAGCCGCGCACGCGATCGGCATGCGCGGCCCGATGATCATGCGGCGCGTGGTGCTGCCGCAGGCGTTCCGCATCGCGCTGCCGCCGTACGGCAACACGCTGGTGATGCTGCTGAAGGATTCGTCGGTCGCGTCGACCATCACGGTCGCGGAAATCACGCGCGCCGGCCAGCTGATCGCATCGTCGACGTTCCAGAACATGAGTGTCTACACGCTCGTCGCGCTGCTGTATCTCGCGCTCGGCCTGCCGCTGATGTTCGCGGTGAACCGGCTCGGCAAGCGGCTCGCAGTGAGGAGGGGCGCATGATCCGGATCGATTCCATCCATAAACGGTTTCAGCAGCACGCGGTGCTGAAGGGCGTGAGCCTCGACGTACAGCAAGGTGAAGTCGTGTGCCTGATCGGGCCGTCCGGTTCCGGCAAGTCGACCGTGCTGCGCTGTATCAACGGCTTCGAGACCTACGACGAAGGGTCGATCACGATCGACGGCGTGAAGGTCGACGCGCATTCGAAGCGGATTCACGAATTGCGGATGCGGGTCGGCATGGTGTTCCAGCGCTTCAACCTGTTTGCCCACCGCACGGCGCTCGAGAACGTGATGGAAGGGCCGGTGCACGTGCGGCGCGTGCCGGCCGCGCAGGCGCGCGAACAGGCCCGCGCGCTGCTCGACAAGGTCGGCCTCGCGCACCGGATGAATGCGTATCCGTCCGAGCTGTCGGGCGGGCAGCAGCAGCGCGTCGCGATCGCACGTGCGCTTGCGATGGAGCCGCAGGCGATCCTGTTCGACGAGCCGACGTCGGCGCTCGACCCCGAACTCGTCGGCGAAGTGCTGGGCGTGATGCGCGGGCTGGCCCGCGACGGGATGACCATGGTGGTCGTCACGCACGAAATGGCATTCGCCCGCGAGGTGGCCGATCGCGTGTGCTTCCTGCACGACGGCACGATCTGCGAAAGCGGGCCGGCACGCGCGGTGCTGACGCAGCCGAGCCATCCCCGCACGCAGGAATTCCTGCGTCGCCTGCTGGCGTCGGACGGCGCCGACCACCCGGATCGAACATGAGCGCAACGACTGCGGCACCCGGACGGCCCGACGCACAGTGGCCGGATTCGCTGTGGGCGGCGACCGCCGCGCCGGCACCCGATACGCCCGCGCTCGACGCATCGGTGTCGTGCGACGTGGCGATCGTCGGCGCCGGCTTCACGGGCCTGTCGACCGCACTGCATCTGGCCGAACGTGGCGTGAACGTTCGCGTGATCGATGGCGCGCAGCCGGGCTGGGGCGCATCGGGCCGCAACGGCGGGCAAGTGATTCCCGGGCTGAAATACGACCCCGACGAACTGGTCCGCCGGTTCGGCGACGAGGCCGGCGAGCAGCTTGCCGGTATCGTCGGCGGTGCGGCCGATACCGTGTTCGACCTGATCGCGCGGCACGCGATCGACTGCGATGCGCGTCGCGAGGGGTGGATTCAACCCGCGCCGACCACAGCGATGCTCGACACGGTTGCACGCCGTGCGCAGCAATGGGCGGCGCGCGGCGCGCCGGTCGACGTGCTCGGCCGCGACGACGTCGCGCGACGGCTCGGTACGCCAGCGTATGCGGGCGGCTGGATCGATCGCCGTGCCGGCAGCGTGCAGCCGCTCAGCTATACGCGCGGTCTCGTGCGGGCAGCTCAGGCGAGCGGGGCGGTCGTGCACGGGTCGACCCGCGCCGTCGGGCTGACACGTGCCGACGGCCGCTGGCGGGTCGCGACGTCCGGCGGCGCGACGCTGTCGGCCGAGCGCGTCGTGATCGCGACCAACGGCTACACGGACGGGCTGTGGCCCGGCTTGCGCCAGTCGGTGATCGCCGCGAACAGTTTCATCGTCGCGACGGAGCCGCTCGCGCCGGCGCTCGGCCGCGACATCCTCGCCGGCGGCGAGGTCGCATCGGACGCGCGCCGTCTGCTGCTGTACTTTCGCCGTGACGCGGCCGGCCGCCTGCTGATGGGCGGCCGCGGCCCGTTCGCCGAACCGCGCGCGCCGAGCGACTGGCGCCATCTCGAACGCGCGACGACGCTGCTGTATCCGCAACTGAAGGGCGTCCGGTTCGAATACCGCTGGGCGGGGCGCGTCGCGATCACCGCGGATTTCCTGCCGCACGTGCACGAGCCCGCGCCGGGCGTGACGATCGCGCTCGGCTACAACGGCCGCGGCATCGCGATGGCGACGACGCTCGGCAAGCATCTGGCCGCGCATCTGTCGGGCGATGCGCAATTGCCGCTGCCGTTCCGCGTCACGCCGATCCGGCCCATTCCGTTGCACGGGCTGCAGCGCTTCTATATCGCGGCCGGGGTCGCCTGGTATCGGTTGCTCGACAGCCTGTCCTGACCTACCTGTGACGGCAGTCGCCATCCGTCGTCCGATCGGGCAGAATCGGCCTGCCCAGTTTCGACCGACGGATACCGCATGACCGACCCGAACGACCCGAACGAATCGCCCGGCCGCCGCGCTTACGCGAGCTTCGCGCAACGCTATGCGGACCTCGCGCCGACGAAGGCGCACAACGGGCTCTACGAGCGGCCGGCATCCATGGCGCTGCTCGGCGACGTAGCAGGCCTGACGGTGCTCGACGCCGGCTGCGGGCCCGGCATCTGCAGCGCGCATCTCGCCGGTCACGGCGCGACCGTGCATGCGTTCGACGTGACGCCGGAGATGGTTGCGCTCGCAAGGACGCGTTGCGCGGGCCTGCCGGTCGACGTCAGGGAAGGCGACCTGGAGGCGCCGCTCGCGTGGCTGCCCGACGCGTCGGTCGACAAGGTGCTGTGCTCGCTCGCGCTCGACTACGTGCGCGATCTCGCGCCGACGCTGCGCGAATTCCGGCGCGTCGCGCGGCCGGGCGGAACGCTCGTGTTCTCGATGGCGCATCCGGTGCGCGACTGGATGGACGAACGCACGCGCGGCGACGGTACGTATTTCGACACGTCCCGCTTCGGTTTCCACTGGTCGGGGTTCGGCGAGCCGAAGCCGTACGTCGAAGCGTGGCGGCGGCCGCTCGCCGACATCCTGAACGCGGTCGCCGACGGCGGCTGGCGGCTCGAGCGCTTCGTCGAACCGACGCCGCTGCCGGAAATGAAAGCCGTATCCGAACGGCTCCATGCGGAGCTGTCGCTGGCACCGGCCTTCCTGTGCATCCGCGCGCGCTGCTGACCCGGCGCGGCGCCCGGCCGGCGCTCAGTGCTGCGCCGGGGCGTCCGTCAGCGTGCCGAGGAACGCTTCGATATCCTTGATGTCCTGCGCCGTCATCGCGGGTTTGTCGCCCGGCTTGCGATCGAACGGCGCATCGGTCACGTCGACGTTCGCGCGATATTTCGGCGGAATGTCGTCGTATTCGTCGACCTTGCCGTCCGCGCCGCGCGAATAGAACTTCTGCGGCGAGATGCTGCGCTCGTTGTAGAACGCCATCACCTGGTCGAGCGTGTGGAATACGCCGTTGTGGAAGAACACGTGGCGTGTCGCCGAATTACGCAGCGTCGGCGTCAGGAACATCCCGCAATACTGTGTCTGGTCCTTCAGGTCGTCGCGGAACGGCCCGCACACGCCGAGATCGTAGAACGCCGGGTTGCGGTTCTGCGCGAGCGCCCGGTTGCGCGGCGCGCCGAGCGCCTCGTACTGGTAATCGGTAAACATCGGCGGCAAGCCGTCCTTGCCGGGTTTCGACAAGTGGCAGCCCGCGCAATTCGCCTTGTCCGGATCGTTGAACAGGCGCAGCCCGCGCAGTTCGGCCTGCGTGAGGCGCGCGCGGCCTTCGAGCCAGCGGTCGTACTTGCTGTCGTACGGATGGAACGACGGATCCTCGACCTGATAGCGCGCGATCGCGAACATCGCTTCCGACACCGCGAGCTGCGGCGTGGAGAACACGCGCGCGCCGAACAACTGCTCGAATTGCGCGCGATGCGACGACTGCGCGAGCTTGCGTGCGACGTCGTCGACGCTCGCATTCGCCATCTCGACCGGATTCAGCAGCGGGCCGAACGCCTGTTGCTGCAGCGTATCGGCGCGGCCGTCCCAGAACATCCCGCCTTGCGGCACGAGCTGCGGCGCGGCCGACGTACCGGCCACCTTCTGCGCCTTGACGACGCCGGCCGCCGCCGTGGCCTGCTGCGCGACGCTCGGCGCGGCGTCGTTTTCACCGGCGTCGGGGCCGATGCTGAAATTCGGCTGGCGGTACAGGTACATCAGCGACGGCGGCGGACGATAGCCCTGCTGCGTCATCGCGAGGCCGCCCGGTTGCACGTCGAGCGCATTCGGTGGGCCATACGCATGATCGGGACTATGGCACGACGCGCACGACTGCTTGCCCGATGCGGACAGCGACGGATCGTGGAACAGCGCGCGCCCGAGCTGCGCGACCGCCGACAGCGGCTGCGCGGCGGGCCGCTGCAGCACGACCGGATGCGGATTCGCGCCGGTCCAGTCGGCGACCACGGTGCCGATCGCCGCCGGCACCTGGGCGGGAAACGCGATCGCGAACGCGCCATAGCCGATCACGGCCGCGCCTAGCACGAACGCCACGCGGCGCAGCAGGCGGGAAGGGGCGCGCGGCGCGGGCGTGCCGGCGGCGTCGGGGGACGGAAAGGCGGGGCGAGCTGTCATGCTGTCGATCGAAAATCGGGCGTCGCACGAAGCGACGCGTTAAATGGAAACGGCCGGCGCGTGATGCGCCGGCCATGCGGTCATGCCGTGACGGTCAGATCGCCGGGGCCGCGCTCAACGCGGTGCCGAGCGTCGGGTCGAGATACAACGGCGTCGTGTTCGGCTTCGACGTGAAGTCGAACAGGTTGCGCAGGTCGCCCGCCGTCGCATCGAACGAGCCGCCGCCGATCCGCTGGCCGCCGAGCCAGTTGTCCTCGATGAAGCGCACGACGGACGACTGGTCGAGCATCGTGTGATCGACGTAGTTCTGCTTCGCATACGGCGAGATCACGACGAGCGGAATACGCACGCCCGGGCCGCAGCGGCCGTTCACGGTCGCGCCGCTCACGCCGGTGGTGCCGCCCGTGCCGCACTTGCCGGCGCCGTTGAGCTGGTCGACCGGGTCCGACGATGCGTGCGTCGGCGCCGTGTACACGTGGTCGTACCAGCCGTCCGAGTCGTCATAGGTGACGATCACGGCCGTGTTCTGCCAGTCCGGCTGCTGCTGCAGGAAGTTGACGACCTTCGTCACGAACGCCTGCTCGTCGAGCGGATCCGAATAGCCCGCATGCCCGTCCTGCGCGGCCGGCGCCTTCAGGTAGCTGACCGACGGGAAGTTGCCGGCCTTCACGGCGGCGAAGAAGTCGTCGGTGTCGTACTGGTGGTTCGCCGGTTCGGCCGTCTTGCCGTCGGTCTGGACGCTCGATCCGATCGCCGCGATCGAGCTCGGGCGCGTGTGTTGCGGGTTCGCGGTCGACGCGTAGTACTGGAACCAGTTGTGGTGCGGGATGTAGTCGGCCGTCGCGGCGTTCACGGCGGTAGCGACCGTGCTGCGCGCGCAGCCCGTCGTGCCGTTGCCGTTCGTCGTCGACAGGTTGAAGCCGCCCATGAAGCCACCCCACGTGATCTTCGCGGCATTCAGCAGGTCGCCGATGTTCTTGCCGGTCATCATCGCCTGGTCGGTCGTGCTCGAACACACGTCGAAGCCCGGATCGACGTCGTTGATCATCGTGAGGCCGCCCTGGCCGTCATTGATGTAGTACGAGCTGGCGGCGAGCGTCGACGGTTGCTTCGACGTCTTGACGATCTGCATCCCGTTGGTCTGCCCCGCGACGACGTTCAGCGCACCCGGCGTCGACGGCCCGTAGCCCGTCGTGAACGTGTTGTCGCTCATCGCGAAGCGCTGCGCGTAGTTCCACAGCGCGGTCACCGTGTTGCCGTCGAAGTAGCCCATCACCTGGCCCTTCGTGCCGAACGCGCCGGCGCCGCCGGACGAGCCCTTGCCCGTGTACTTCGGGAACAGGTCGGCGAGACCGTTGTCCTCGGCCTGCTGTTCGGCCGTGTACGCGTGGTTCTGGTCGGCGGTCGCGGCCTGCGTGCGGTCGAGTCGGAACGGGTTCGCCGCGTCGGTGCCGTTGGCCGTGTTTGTGAAGTTCGGGTTCGCGGTGAGCAGCGTGCCCGTCAGGCCGTTCGGCGTCGGCGTGCCGGATTTGGCGGTGAACGCCGGCTCGCCCGACGGGTTCGTCGCGTTCGGGTAGGTGCCGAAGTAGTGGTCGAACGAGATGTTTTCGCCGTAGATCACGACGACGTGCTTGATCGGCGTGGCGGTCTGCAGCGCATCCTGCGACGAGACGACGGGCGCCGGCGTGGAATCGTCGCTGCCGCCGCAGGCGAACAGCGCAAGCGTGGCGCCGGCGCAGGCGGTGACAAGCAAGGCTTGACGGAACATCGGAAAACTCCAGGGTAAGGCCTTCGATGGTGGAGAACGGCCCCGTCGCCGTGTCGGTTCGGCGCGGAGCTCGTGAGGGAGCACGCGCATTGGAACAGCCGCGTATGAAGATATGGGGACGGAGTGTTTTCGCGAGGGTTGCGCTCCGGTATCGGTTTCATTACGGCGCGGCGCGATGCGAAAGAGAACGGAAAGGGGCGGACCGCCGGCAACCTCCGCGTCACATGTCGCGGCGTGCGGGTCGCTTGCGGCGCAAGCGATGCCGGGCGGGCGGCGGGGAGCAACCGGCCCGATCTTTTACGGGGCGTCGTGCGTCGCTTTTTTGACAATTCGGTGACGCATTCATACGATGAACGCCCGCCGCGCACCGCGCGGCTTCCGACCGTCAGGGAGTATTGAGCGTGCCGATCCCCGTTCTGTTTGCCGTTCTGTGCGCGGCGTTCCTGCACGCGTCATGGAATGCGCTGGTGCGCAGCAGCGGCGACCGGCTGCGCTCGGCCACGGTGCTGCAGATCGCGATCGGGCTGTTCGCGCTGCTGTTCCTGCCGGCTGCCGCGCCGATCACGCCATCGAGCTGGCTCTGCGTCGTCGCGTCGGCCGTGCTCCACGTCGTCTATACGCTGCTGCTCGTCCGCGCGTACGAGCACGGCGACCTGAGCGTCGCGTACCCGGTCGCGCGCGGCACCGCGCCGCTGCTCGTCACGCTCGGCGCGGCCGCGTTCGCGGGCGAGCGCCTGAACGTCGGCGCGCAATGCGGGCTCGTGCTGATCTGCGCTGGCATCATGGCGATCGGGCTGGAGCGCGGGCGCGGCGCGAAACACCGGATGACGCAGGTGCTGCCGACCGCGTTCGCGACCGGCGTGTCGATCGCGGCCTATAGCGTGGTGGACGGGATCGGTGTGCGCGAGAGCGGCAGCACGGTCGGCTATACCGCATGGATGTTCGTGCTGACCGGCGCGCTGATGGCCGTGTACTACCGGTTGCGGGCGGGGCCGTTGCGGCTGACGCAGGAGGTCGGCGAGACGGCGAAGGCCGCCTGCGGCGGCGTGTTCGCGGCGCTTGCGTACGGCACCGTGATCTGGGCGATGGATCGCGCGCCGATGGGCCCGGTGTCGGCGCTGAGGGAGACGAGCGTGGTGTTCGCGGCGTTGATCGCGCGTGTGTATCTCGGCGAGCGGCTGACGCCGCGCCGGGCGGCCGGGTGCGCGGTGATTGCTTGCGGGGCGCTGTTGATCAGTGCGTTCGAGGCGGTGCGGTAAACGCATCAGCCCGGCGCGCCACATGGGTCAGCTTTCCACCGGCATCGCACTCGTACACTTGATCTCGTCGAGGCACACGCTCGAATGCACGCCGCTCACGCCGGGAATGCGCATCAGCGTTTCGAGCAGGAACGTCGACAACCCCTTCAGGTCGTGCGCGACGACTTTCAGCACGTAGTCGATATCGCCCGTCACCGAGAAGCATTCCTGGATCTGCGCGAGATCCGACACGAGTTTCTGGAACTTCGACAAATCGCGGATATGCCCGCGCTCCATCGTCACGTGCACGAATGCGGTGACGCCGAAGCCAAGCGTATCGGGGCACAGCCGCGTTTCGTAACGGCGGATCGCGCCGATCTCCTCCAGCCGCCGATGGCGCCGCAGCGTCTGCGCGGGCGACAGGCCGACGGCCTTCGCCAGGTCGAGATTCGACGCGCGGCCGTTCTCCTGCAACACCGACAGCAAGTGGCGATCGATGCGATCGAGAACCGGTTCAGGCATTTTTGTTTCCTCATCTGTCTCCTGGATGCAATCTTATCTCATAATGTAGGGTTTGCATGAGCGGGTTACGCAACCCGATTTCGCCGTCGCGACGCTAAACTGACGCCGGATTTTCGTGTGCGGCCGCAGCAATGCGGCGGGGGCAGACGAGTCGGCGGCCAATCAGGCCGGCACGCCGACGCGAATCGGTGCCGCCACCACGCGAAGATTGCAGTCCCCAACCCGGCGCCCCCACGAACGGCCGCCGGCACAGTAAAAACAGCGCCCGGCACACCGAGGCGCGCCGCACCCCGCCGCAGGCGGAGGCGGACAGAGTGGAGAAGACATGGTTTCTGGAAACGAGAGCGACGGCCTGAAGCGCGGGCTGAAGAACCGGCACATCCAGCTGATTGCGCTCGGCGGCGCGCTCGGCACGGGGCTGTTCCTCGGCATCGCGCAGACGATCAAGATGGCCGGCCCGTCCGTGCTGCTCGGCTATGCGGTGGCCGGCATCGTTGCGTTCTTCATCATGCGCCAGCTCGGCGAGATGGTCGTCGACGAGCCCGTCGCCGGCTCGTTCAGCTACTTCGCCGACAAATACGTCGGCCACTTCACCGGTTTCCTGTCCGGCTGGAACTACTGGGTGCTGTACATCCTCGTCAGCATGGCCGAACTGTCGGCCGTCGGGATCTACGTGCAGTACTGGTGGCCGGGCGTGCCGACCTGGGTGTCGGCGCTCGTGTTCTTCGTCGCGATCAACCTGCTGAACCTGGCGAGCGTGAAATCGTACGGCGAGACGGAATTCTGGTTCTCGATCATCAAGGTCGCCGCGATCGTCGGGATGATCGGCTTCGGCGGCTGGCTGCTCGCAAGTGGCCATGCAGGGCCTGAAGCGAGCATCGCGAACCTGTGGCAGCACGGCGGTTTCTTCCCGAACGGCGTGTCGGGGCTCGTGATGTCGATGGCCGCGATCATGTTCTCGTTCGGCGGGCTGGAGCTGATCGGCATCACCGCGGCCGAGGCCGACGATCCGAAGCGCAGCATTCCGCGTGCGACCAACCAGGTCATCTACCGCATCCTGATTTTCTACATCGGCGCGCTGGCCGTGCTGCTGTCGCTGTATCCGTGGGAGAAGGTCGTCACCGGCGGCAGCCCGTTCGTGCTGATCTTCCACGCGCTGAGCAGCAACCTGGTCGCGAACGTGCTGAACGTCGTCGTGCTGACGGCCGCGCTGTCGGTCTACAACAGCGGCGTGTACAGCAACAGCCGGATGCTGTTCGGCCTCGCGCAACAGGGCAACGCGCCGAAGGTGCTGTGCTCGGTGAACAAGCGCGGCATCCCGCTTGCCGCGCTCGGCGCGTCGGCGCTCGCGACCGGCGTGTGCGTGCTGGTCAACTACTTCATGCCGGGCAAGGCGTTCGAGGTGCTGATGGGCCTCGTCGTGTCGGCGCTGATCATCAACTGGGCGATGATCACCCTGATCCACCTGAAGTTCCGCCAGGCCAAGTGTGCTGCCGGGGAGGAGACTTCCTTCCGCAGTCTGGGCTATCCTTTCACGAATTACCTGTGCCTGGCATTCATGGCCGGCATTCTCGTCGTGATGTACCTGACGCCGGATCTCCGTCTGTCGGTGTACCTGATCCCGGTATGGCTCGCGGTGCTCGCGATCGGGTATCGCTTCCGTCAGAAGAATGCCGGCTTTGCGGTGCACGACGGCGCGTCCGCACGCTGACGCAGGCCACGACCGACCCTTCTTCCAAACGAGACCGACTCAAGCCATGTTCGAACACATCGACGCGTATCCGGGCGACCCGATCCTGACGCTCAACGAGAACTTCCAGAAAGATCCGCGCGACCAGAAGGTCAACCTGAGCATCGGGATCTATTTCGACGCCGAAGGCCGGATTCCGGTGATGGGCGCCGTGCGCGAAGCCGAAACCACGCTGCAGCGCGACAGCGGCCCGAAGCCGTACCTGCCGATGGTCGGCCTGGCCGCCTATCGCGACGCCGTGCAAGCGCTGGTGTTCGGCGCCGATCACCCGGCCCGCGCGGCCGGCCGCATCGCGACGCTGCAGACGCTCGGCGGCTCGGGCGCGCTGAAGGTCGGCGCCGATTTCCTGAAGCGCTATTTCCCGGATTCGCAGGTGTGGCTGAGCGATCCGAGCTGGGAAAACCATCGCTTCATCTTCGAGCGCGCCGGCTTCACGGTGAACACCTATCCGTACTACGACGCGGCGACGGGCGGCCTGAAGTTCGACGCGATGCTCGCGGCGATCGACGCGCTGCCGGCGCGCAGCATCGTGCTGCTGCACGCGTGCTGCCATAACCCGACCGGCGTCGATCTCGACGAAGGCCAGTGGGAGAAGCTGATCGACGTGATCGAGGCGCGCGGGCTGCTGCCGTTCGTCGACATGGCGTACCAGGGCTTCGGCGCGGGCCTCGACGCGGACGCGTTCGCGGTGCGCGAGCTGGCCCGCCGCGGCGTGCCGACGCTCGTCGCGAACTCGTTCTCGAAGAACTTCTCGCTGTACGGCGAGCGCGTGGGCGGCCTGAGCGTCGTCTGCGAAGACGCGGCCGCGGCCGATCGCGTGCTCGGCCAGCTGGCCGGCGCGGTGCGCTCGAACTACAGCAACCCGCAGACCTACGGCGCGAAGGTCGTCGCAACCGTGCTCGGCACGCCGGCGCTGCGCAAGCAGTGGGAAGAGGAACTGTCGGCGATGTGCCGCCGCATCGCGCGGATGCGCCAGTCGATCCACGACGGCCTGCGCGACCACGTGAGCGGCGAAGCGCTCACGCGCTACGTGAAGCAGCGCGGGATGTTCACGTACACGGGCCTGACCGAATCGCAGGTCGACGCGCTGCGCGAGGTGCACGGCGTGTATATCCTGCGTTCGGGCCGGATGTGCGTGGCGGGCCTGAACGACTCGAACGTCGGCATCGTCGCGGACGCGATCGGCAAGGTGCTGAAGAGCGGCGTCTGAACGCGGCGCGCCCAGGCGCGCAACGGTTGAGAACCGGCTGTGTCTCGTCGCGGGCGCAGCCGGTTTTTTGTTGGGCGGCCGTCATGTGGGCTGCCCGGCTGACGCCGGGGCGGGCGCGGCGGTACGATCACGGGATCGCACGCAACACAGAGGAATAAAGGAGCGACATGGGCATCCGGATCATCCAGCTCGGCACGCCGCGCGCGGCCGGCGAAGGCCTGCGGATCGGCACGGTGCGGCGGCCGCCGCGCGGCGTGCCGAAGGCGGAATTCGCGTCGCGCAACTACTATGATGTATGGCTGCCGACGCTGTCGCCGAGCCCCGAACTCGTCGCACAGGCGCAGGCCGCCGCAACCGACGCCGAATGGAAGGCGTTCAAGCGCCACTTCCGCGCGGAGATGGCGCATGGCGATCCGGCGAAGGTGCTGGACCTGCTGGCCGCGCTGTCGGCGACCACCGCGCTGTCGATCGGCTGCTACTGCGACGACGAACGCCATTGCCACCGCAGCGTGCTGCGTGAACTGCTCTCGGAGCGCGGCGCGGCGATCGAGCCCGACGCAAGCTGAAGCGGCGTCGCGCGGCCGCACCGTGATCGTGCGGTGCGGCGAACCGGTTGACGTGGGTCAAGCGCGCGGCCGCGCGCGCCACTATGCTCTCGTCATGGAGCCATCACGACGATGACAGGCCGACAGATGCACATTGTTTTCCCGTCCGAACCGCCGGAATACTGCGCGCGCGACCTGGTCGTCGCGTTTTCGGCGCTGGTCGACGGCCATTGCGTCCAGTGCGCGGTCACGGCCGAGGCGCTGGAAGATCATTTCGGCGCGCGGTCGCTGCTCGAGCGCGATCTGCTGAGCGCATTCGACGCGCACCGGTCAGCCATCGAGGCGATGGCACGGCGCATGCTCGAGGAAATCGGCGGCCGGCCGGTGCTGCTGCACAGCGGGCACTTCCGGCTCGGAGACTGATACCGCAGGAGGGCGCATGACACTGCAGGGCAACATTCACGAACGGGACTGGTCGGTCGAAGTGGAGACGCGCCCGTGCGAATCGGGCGAGTTCCGCTGCCGCGTGTCGGTCGAGCACGGCGCCGGCGCCGCGCGGTTTCATCATACGTTCGAGCACAGCCACGCGTATCCGACGGAGCGCGAGGCGATGATCGAAGGGCTGCGGGCCGGCATGACGTGGATCGAGATGAAGGCGTCGCAAACCTTCAACGTATGAACGGTCCCGCGCCAGCCGGGCGCGGGCAGACTATCGGCCGGCAGCGACCGGGCAAGGCGCGCCGCGCCACGGAAAACACGTGCCGCCTCATCATGACGCGGCCGGCACAGGCAAGGCGGTCGACGAGCGGGCGGCCCCGTCAGGAGACACGACATGGGCGTGGGCATGCAGATCGCCTGCCTCGGATTCACGGGTTCGGCAGCGGTCGAGGCCGAGGCCGGCGCGCAACTGGTGCGGCTCGAACGGTTTCGCACGTTGCTCGACGGCTGCCATCTCGCGATCGAAGCGCGCACGGTGGCCGATGGCGCGCGCCTCTACGATGTGCGGCTCGATCTGTCGATGCGCGACGCGGCGCCCAGGTCGCTGCCGCCGTGCGTCGGCGCCGACGTGGACGATACGCTGCGCCGCGCGTTCGCGCAGGCGGAACAGGCGCTGATCGCGTGGCAGTCGGGCGCCGCAGCGGTGGCGCTGCGCGACGCGGCGACCGGCGACGCGCTGCATTGATGCAGCGGCGGCCATCCGCCGCCGCGTGCCGGATTCAGACCCGCGCGAGCGCTTGCGCGTCAATGATGCGCACGCGCTTGCCGCGCGTTTCGACGAGCGCGTCGCGATGGAACCGCGAGAACATCCGGCTGACGGTTTCGAGCTTCATCCCGAGATAGCAGCCGATTTCCTCGCGCGTCATCCGCAGGTTGAATTCGGTCGCCGAATAGCCGCGCGCCTCGAACCGCGACGACAGGTTCAGCAGGAAATGCGCGACGCGCTGCTCGGCCGACATCGTGCCGAGCAACAGCATCTGGCTCGATTCGCGGACGATCTCACTGCTCAGCATCTGGTAGAGAAAGTGCTGCATCGGCTTCATCTCGCGGCACGCGGCTTCGAGCGCGCCGAACGGGATGATGCACACCACGCTGTCCTCCAGCGCGATCGCGTCGCAGCAGTGCTGGCCGCCGCCGATGCCGTCCATGCCGAGCGTTTCGCCGGCGATCTGGAAGCCCGTCACGTGCTCGCGGCCGTCGCGATGCATCATCACCGTCTTGAACGAACCCGCGCGCACCGCATAGATGCTCTGGAACGGATCGTCGGTGCGGAACAGCGCGTCGCCCTGGCGAACCTGCCGCGTCGTGCAGATGATCGCGTCGAGGCGGCCGTATTCGGCGGGGGTCAGGTGCGGCGGCAGGCACATCGAGCGCATCGCGCAGGCCGAACAGCGTGCGGCCGGATGCTTGGCGGCGTCGGCGCGCGCGACCGGGCGCAGGGCAATCGTTGGCCGGGGTACGACGGACACGTCGGCGGCGAAGGCGGTGGCGGTGGACATGAGGCGCTCCGGCTCGTCAGGGGCGGTGGCGGTGCGCGCGAGCGTGCACCAGGGATTCGATGACACGGCATGCGGCGTCGAATTCGACGGTCTTGTCGAAGAAGTAGTCGGCTCCCGCCGTCGCGCATGCCTCTCTGAATGCCGGCGCCGAGTGATTCGTCAGCACGATCGTGACGATGCGCGGCGCGGCCTTCGACAGCATCCCGATCAGGTCGAGACCGCTGCCGTCCGCGAGCCGCACGTCGACGATCACCACGTCCGCGCGACTGCTGCGGATATGCGTCCACGCGTCCTGGCCGTCTTCCGCTTCGCCCACCACGGCAACGCCGCGGATCGCGCCGACGAGCAGCGCGATCCGCTGGCGGACGGCAACCGCGTGATCGACGAGGAACACCCTGAGTGCGGCGGGTGACAGGCTGGCATTCATGCCGGCAGTATCGTGTTGCGCCGCCGAAATTGAAATCGGCCGAATTGGAACTTCGTGTAGGCCGCTTCGACGCGGTGTAGGGCGTTTCCTACACCGCGTACGGGAAATCGCCGCGGGCGATCCCGACAAGTGCGATGCCGCGCGGGGAGCGGCCGAACGGTGGCGCGTCCGGCTCAGCCGGCCTGGCGCGCGGCCAGCGCGTCGCGCGCGGTGCGGCACGCGGCCAGGTCCCATGCGGCGCAGCCGACGCTCTTGAACAGCAGCGGGCCGCCGCGGGAGAAGGTGCCGTTCAGCACGTCGGCGAGCGACGCGACGTGCTGCCAGTCCACCTGCGCGACGATCAGGTCGCCGGCTTCGTGGCGCGCACCGGCCGGATCGTCGACCACGAGCCGGCTGCCCCGCACCGTGCTGGCGTCGATCTCGGCGGCATCCGCGGTGAACGCGCCGACGCCGACCACGAGCCGGCCTGCGCGCGCGGCTTCGCGGTAGACGGGCGTGCGGCTCGTCGTCAGCGTGACGACCACGTCGATCGCGTCGGGTATCGCGTCGCCGTCGAGCGGCGCGAGCCGCGGCGCATGCGCGCGGTGGGCGGCGCAGAAGGCGGCCGCGCTGTCCGCGCTCGTGCCGCGCACCTGAAGGCGCGCGTCCGGAAAGATCGCCGCGAGCGCTTCCGCGTGATTGGCCGCCTGCTTGCCGGTGCCGATCAGCAGGATGTCGCGCGGCGCGGCGCCATGCAGCGCCTGGATGCCGAGCGCGGTGATCGCCGCCGTGCGGCGGCCGGTGACGGTCGGGCCGTCGAGCGCGAAGCGCATTTCTCCGGTGGTGGCGTCGTACGCGGTGACCTGGCCGAGAATCGTCGGCAACCCGCGCGCGCCGTTGCCGGGACACACGTTGACGAGCTTGTGGCTCGCCAGGTCGTGGGCGCTCGACGGCATCGACAGCATCACGCCGCCGCCTTGCAGCGGCACGACCAGGCGCTCGGGGCTGACGATGTCGCCCGCCGCATACTCGGCGACCGCTTGCCTGAGCGTGGCGAGCAACGCCGGATAGTCGAGCAGCGCGGCCGTGTCGGCCGCATCGAAAACGGGAATCGGGGAAAAGGCGGGCATCGTGTACGTCGCAGCGTCGGTGAGCGTGGACGGCGGACGCATGCCGCGCCCGCCACAGGTCTGCCGGATACCGTGACACCGGGCAGTGTGGATCGAATCTATACCACTTGCTGGCGCACGTGCAACCCAGAAAATAAAGCGCTTCGCGGATTTTGGTTCTAATATCTGGCCAGAAGGCTCGCCGCTGCCGCGCTGCCCGCGCGCTCCGGTATAGTGCGAACCCATTTCCAGATCCACGCCCGCGACCGGGCAGGAGCCATCCGATGATGTCCGCGCGTCCCGACACACACGAAGGCGGTTTCAGGCCACTGCAGATCTACGAGCAGGTAGCCGAAAAGATCCGCGACGAAATCCGCGCGGGGCGCTATGCGGCCGAGTCGCGGCTGCCGTCCGAGCGCGAACTCGCGGCACTGTTCCAGGTCGGCCGGCCGGCCGTGCGCGAGGCGCTCGGCGCGCTGCAGAACGAAGGGCTCGTGTTCACGAAGCGCAATTCGGGCACCTACGTCGTCGCGGCCCCGCTCGAGGTGCTGGCGCGGCGCGGCGACGCGCACGCGGCGTCGGAGGCCGACTTCAGCCCGACGTCGACGCTCGACGTGCGGCTGATCCTGGAGCCCGCGATCGCGCGCCTCGCGGCCGCCCATGGCCGCGCCGACCCCGGCGCCGAACGCTATCTCGCGCAGATGGAGACCATCACCGACGTCGACGATCCGCACCAGCGCGCGCTGTGGAACGAGAGCGACCGGCTGTTCCACCGGCAACTCGCGCTGATGACCGGCGACGCGCTGATCGTGAAGATCGCGGACGAAGTCGCGAAGACGATGGACCAGCCGCTGTGGAAGCGGCTGAAGGACGACGGCATCTACGACGCGGGCCGGATCAGGCTCTACGTGTCCGAGCATCGGCTGATCTACGAGGCGATCGTCTCCGGGGATGCCGATGCCGCTGCGTTCTATGTCGAACAGCACATCCGCCGCGTGCGGCGCGACATTGCGCCGAAATGACACGCCTGCGGATGCGATCGTTCTGGTACTCAATATGACCAAAATCCCGATCATTATTTTGAAATTGCTTGCGATGTGACCACGCGTGTCCTACATTGGTTTCACACAAAACCAATCAGGAGACATCATGCGACACCTCGTGACCGCGCTCTCGGTGGCTATTACCGCCGGCGCGCTGACTTCCGCGCACGCGCAGGAAGTCGTGATGATCGGCCATTCGGCGCCCCTCACGGGCCCGCAGGCCGCCAACGGCAAGGATAACGAAAACGGCGCGCGGCTCGCGGTCGAGGAGCTCAACAAGGCCGGCATCAAGGTCGCCGGCAAGACCGTCACCTTCAAACTGGTTTCCGAAGACGACCAGGCCGACCCGAAGGCCGGCGTGCAGGTCGCGCAGAACCTCGTCGACAAGGGCGTCGTTGCCGTGCTCGGGCCGTACAACTCGGGCGTCGCGATCCCCGCGTCGCGCGTGTATTCGACCGCCGGCGTGCCGATCCTGCCGGTCGCGTCGAACCCGGCACTGACGAAACAGGGCTTCAAGAACATCTTCCGGATCGGTGCGAGCGACGAGCAGCTCGGCGGCACGATGGCCACGTTCGCCGCGAAGACGCTGAACGCGAAAACCGCCGCCGTGATCGACGATCGCACCGCGTATGGGCAGGGCGTCGCCGAGCAGTTCATGAACGTCGCGAAGGCGAACGGCATCAAGATCGTCGACCAGGAATACACGAACTCGTCGGCCACCGATTTCCTCGGCATTCTCACCAAGATCAAGGCCGGCAACCCCGACGTGATCTTCCTCGGCGGCTATGCGGCGCAGGGCGCGCCGATGGCCAAGCAGATGAAGCAGCGGGGCTTGCGCGCGAAGCTGCTCGGCGGCGACGGCATCTGCTCGGCCGACATGGGCAAGGTCGCGGGCGACGCGGCGTCGATCGTCTACTGCGCGCAGGGCGGGGTCGCGCTCGAGAAGACGGCGGCCGGCCGCGAATTCCTGAAGAAGTACCACGACACCTATCACACCGATACGCAGGTCTACGGCGTCAATTACTACGACGGGATGAAGCTGCTCGCCGACGCGATGGTCAAGGCCGGCACGACCACCGACAAGGCGAAGCTGAGCGCGCAGCTCGCGAAGTCGAACTACGCGGGCGTCGCGGGCACCTATTCGTTCGACGCGAACGGCGACCTGAAAGGCGCGCCGACCACCGTCTACGTGATCCGCAACGGGCTGCCGGAACCGTACGCGAAGTAATTGCCCGACGGCCCACACGGCCCGTCACCGGACGGCGGCCCGGCCGCCGTCCTTCGTTTCAACGCATCCGATCGACCATGAAAATTTCCCGATCCCTGTCCACCGTCGAAGTGCACACCGGCGGCGAGGCGTTCCGCATCGTCACGAGCGGGCTGCCGCGCCTGCCCGGCGACACGATCGTCCAGCGTCGTGCGTGGCTCAAGGCGCACGCCGACGAGATCCGCCGCGCGCTGATGTTCGAACCGCGCGGCCACGCCGACATGTACGGCGGCTATCTGACCGAGCCGGTCTCGCCGAATGCCGATTTCGGCGTGATCTTCGTGCACAACGAAGGCTACAGCGACCATTGCGGCCACGGCGTGATCGCGTTGTCGACCGCGGCCGTCGAACTCGGCTGGGTGCAGCGCACCGTGCCGGAAACGCGGGTCGGCATCGACGCGCCGTGCGGCTTCATCGAGGCGTTCGTCCAGTGGGACGGCGAGCACGCGGGGCCGGTGCGTTTCGTCAACGTGCCGTCGTTCATCTGGCGACGCGACGTGTCGGTCGACACGCCATCGTTCGGCACCGTGACCGGCGACATCGCGTATGGCGGCGCGTTCTATTTCTATGTCGACGGCGCGCCGTTCGACCTGCCGGTGCGCGAATCCGCGGTCGAGAAGCTGATCCGCTTCGGCGCGGAAGTGAAGGCGGCCGCGAACGCGACCTATCCGGTCGTCCATCCGGAGATCCCGGAAATCAACCATATCTACGGCACGATCATCGCGAACGCGCCGCGCCATGCGGGCTCGACGCAGGCGAACTGCTGCGTGTTCGCGGATCGCGAAGTCGACCGCTCGCCGACCGGCTCCGGCACCGGCGGGCGCGTCGCGCAGCTCTACCAGCGCGGGCTGCTCGCGGCCGGCGACACGCTCGTCAACGAATCGATCGTCGGCACGGTCTTCAAGGGGCGCGTGCTGCGCGAAACGACGGTCGGCGACTTTCCGGCCGTGATCCCGGAAGTGGAAGGCAGTGCGCATATCTGCGGGTTCGCGAACTGGATCGTCGACGAACGCGATCCGCTCACGTACGGATTTCTCGTGCGCTGAGCCGCGGCCCCAGCCGCGCCGCTGTCGCGTCCCGTCGTGTCCCCGTCGCGCGGCGTTCAGGTTGTCGTACCAGGTTTGGCGCGTCGTTCCGGTTGCCGGGCACGCGCCTTTTTTGCGTGAGCGCCGTCGCGACACCGCACCACGTATGCCGGCGCAAGGCCGCAGCGGGCAGGCCGGCCGCGCGAGTTTGGTACGATGCAGCCTTTTCAGCCGAGCCCCACCCGCGTGAATCGCCGAAACGTGTCGTCAGTGCGTGCCTTGTGTGCCAGATGGGTCGCGCGCGCCCAATCCGCCGCGGCGGCCGCCGTCGCGCGAGCCGAGCCTCTCGCCGCCACCGCGTGGCACCATGTCCGCCACCCGACACGCCGTGGCGTGCTGCTCGCGGCCGCCGCCGTGCCGGCGCTGTTCGCGGCGTACGTGGTCGTGCTCATCCCGTTCACGCCGGGGATCGGCGACATCCGCAAGGCGCGCGTCGACCAGCCCGCGCAGGTGCTGTCGGCCGACGGCAAGCTGCTGGCCGAATTCAGGCCGTCGAACCGCGAATGGGTACCGCTCAAGCAGATTTCGCCGCGCATGGTCGACGCGCTGATCGCCACCGAGGATCACCGCTTCTACAAACACCACGGCCTCGACTGGAAACGCACGGCGTCGGCCGCG
>NZ_BCPO01000134.1:0-18796 GCF_016586105.1 Burkholderia sp. E168m15 | reverse complement strand
CAGATCCTCGAGACCTATCTGAACACGGTGCCGTTCCTGTACAACGCGTACGGCGTCGAGATGGCCGCGCGCACCTATTTCGACAAGTCGGCCGACGAACTCGACGTGCTCGACAGCGCGACGCTCGTCGGGATGCTGAAGGGCAACAGCTACTACAACCCGGTGCTGAACCCCGAACGCGCGCTGCAGCGGCGCAACACGGTGCTCGGCCAGATGGTGAAGTACGGCAAGCTGTCGCCGGCGCAGTTCGCGCAGTTGCAGCGCCGCCCGCTGCGCATCGACTTCGAGCGCCAGAAGGAGCCGCCCGGGCCGGCGCCGCATTTCGCGCAGCAGTTGCGCAAATGGCTGATCGCGTGGGCCGACCGCAACGACTACAACATCTACTCGGACGGGCTGATCGTACGCACGACGATCGACTCGCGGCTCCAGCAGATGGCGACGCAGGCGCTCACGCTGCAGGGCAATCAGTTGCAGGGCATCGCGAACAACGCGTGGAGCGGCCGCGACGGCTGCGGCACCGACAACGAGGTGTTCCGCACCTTCATGCGCGAATCGCCCGAGTACAAGGCCGCGCAGGACGCCGGCAAGGACGACGCGGCGGCGATGAAGATGCTCGCGGCCGACCGCGGCTTCCTGCGCGCGCTGTGCAAGGCGAAGACCGACGTGCAGGCCGGCTTCCTCGCGATCGATCCGCGTGACGGGCAGATCCGCGCGTGGGTCGGCAGCCGCGACTTCACCCGCGAGCCGTTCGACCACGTCGCGCAGGCGCGGCGCCAGCCGGGCTCGACGTTCAAGCCGTTCGTCTATGGCGCCGCATTCGCGAACGGGATGAAGCCGGAGGATACGTTCATCGATCAACCGGTCGAGATCCCGCTGAAGGGCGGCGAGATCTGGCGGCCGAACGACGACGTGCCGCCGACCGGCAAACCGATGACGCTGCGCGACGCCGTCGCGCTGTCGCGCAACCGGATCACCGCGCAGGTGATGGAGAAGGTCGGGCCGGGCGCCGTCGCGCGGCTGGCGCGCGACATGGGCGTGCGCGAAAGCCCGCTCGAACGCGTGCCGTCGCTCGCGCTCGGCACGAGCCCGGTCACGCTGAAGGAAATGGTCGCGTCGTACGCGACGATCGCGAACGGCGGGCTGTACGTCGAGCCGCAGATGGTGACGCGTATCGAGAACCGCCAGGGCGAGGTGCTCGCCGAATACGCACCGGCGCCGCCCGAGCGTGCGCTCGATGCCGAAACCGACAAGACGCTGCTCGACGTGATGCGCGATGTCGTGACGCGCGGCACGGGCGGCAGCATCCGCACGCGCTTCGGCATCCACGGCGACGTGGCCGGCAAGACCGGCACGACGCAGGACAACGCGGACGGCTGGTTCATCCTGATGCAGCCGGGCCTCGTCGCCGGCGCGTGGGTCGGGTTCGACGACGGCCGCGTGACGCTGCGCAGCGATTACTGGGGGCAGGGCGCGCACAGCGCGCTGCCGATCGTCGGCGATTTCTTCCAGCGCGCGCAGCGCGCCCGGATCGTCGATACCAAGGCGAAATTCGATACCGAGCCGTCGCCGGGCTGGTTCGGGTCGCTGCGCGAGCGCGTGACCGACCTGTTCGACACGTGGTTCCCGCCCGAGGCAAAGAAGGCGCCCGCGCCGGTCAGGACGCAGCGTATCGAGCGTCCGGCCGAGACCGACGAGGGCGCGGCGTCGGCTGCCTCGGCGCCGGATGCCGCCTCCGGCGGGATCGTCGAGGAATGGGTGCCGGCGTCGGAAGTGGCCGCATCGGCCGCGGGGCTGTCGTCGGGCGCGTCGCAGCCGCAGTTTGCGCCGCCGCCGGCGGGCGCCAGTGCGGCGAGCGCAAGCAGCGCCGGTATCGGCGTCGCCCCTTCGGCCGTGCCGGTGCCGCCGCCGGTGTCGGTACCGGCCACCCCTGACGCGACCGGCGCTTCGCAGTAACGAAGCCGTTCAGATTCCGCGCGATGCTGCCGTAATCAAGTTGTCACGACAGCGCGCGCGGTTGCTCCGCGCTTCTCCGATGCGGCTTTCAACCGACTCCGTCGCGCTCGCGCGCGACGACCTTTCCGCGGGTGTCCCGCTCGGCTTCGACCTCTACGACGCCGACGGCGCCGCGCTGCTGCCGGCTGGCACGACGCTGCGCGATGCCGCGCAGCACGCTTTCCTGTTCGACCATTTCCGCCCCGTGCGCCGCCGTGAGGACGCCGACACCGATCCGCACGGGTCCGAGGCGACCGCGCCCGCCATGCGCATGGGCTTGTCGGCGGGCGCCGCGATCGGCATTCGCCGCCGGGTCGGCACGACGCGCGCGCTGCAACGGTGCCGGTTGATCGGCGTCGGCGCGTCGGGGGCGCTGTTCGTCGAGCCGCAGCCCGCCGCCGTGCTCGAGTTCGCACGCGGCGACGACGTCGAAGCAGTGGCAATCGGCCGTGCCGCGGTGTCCCGTTTCGGCGCGACGGTCGAATCGGTGCTGGCGTCGGGCGCCGCGCCGTTCATGATCCTGTCGCCGCCCGGGTTCGTCGACCGGCTGCGCACGCGCGCCGAGCCGCGCGTGCCGGTGCGCATCGCGGCCTGCTGCAACGGCGGAGCGCAGGGGGCGGACGGCATCGGGTTGGTGCACGACATCAGCCTGAGCGGGCTGTCGATCGCCGTCGACCGGCCGATCGCGGCAACCGGCGAGCCGTTGCGCGTGCTGCTACCGTACGAAACCGGCGGCCGCGTCGAGCAGTTGGCGCTCGATGGCACCGTGCGGGCCGTGCATGCCGACCCGGCGGGTCCGGCGCTGACGCTGCATCATGCGGCGTTCGACGACCTCGATGCCGACGACCTGATTCGCCTCAAGGCGTTGCTGTTCGACAGGCAGATGGCGTCGGCGGATAGCGATCGCCTGCGCTGACGCGCGGCCGAGCGCGCCGGATACCGAATCGCGGCATTCGGCACATGCGCGGCGATAATCATCTGACGAATCGACTTATTCCCGGGCGATTGTACGGTTTCGGTCAACAGTGAATTTGCGATTTAAGTATTTACCCTGATAGTCGCGCCTCCTAGACTTCTACTCATGCGCAACGACCTCGAGTCCGAAGCGCCTGACAAAACAATCCTGGAGGTAACGCATCATGAAATCGCTGATCAAGGCAGTTGCACTGGCCGCGCTGGTGGCCGCACCGGTCGTCTCGTTCGCCCAATCGAACCAGCAGCCGCTGACGCGCGCGCAAGTGCGCGCCGAGCTGGTCCAGCTCGAAAAGGCCGGCTACAACCCGAACGACTGGATCAACTATCCGGAGAACATCCAGGCCGCCCAGGCCAAGATCGCCGCCGCGCAGAACGCCGGTGCGCAAGCCGACGCAACCGGCTACGGTTCGAACCCGGTCGCGACGTCGCAGTCGGGCCAGCGCGCGGTCGTGCCGGCTGTCAATGACCGCTCGTCGGTGTACTTCGGCCACTAAGCCCTTCGTGGTTCCGCGGCTCTCGGGGCCGCGGCTGACGCCATAACGAGAAAGCCCGCACGCGTATCGTGCGGGCTTTTTTGCGTCTTCTTCATCGAGTGGCCCGGCGCACGAATTCCAGCGGCCGAACCGGTCGGGGAGAGTCTGCCGCGTGCATGACGACACGCCGGATGCCGGCCTGAGCTGGTTCAACGGCACCTTGCCGTGAACGATCACGCCGCTCGCAGTACCGCACCCGCTGACAATCCGTCGCGCGTGCGCTAGCATCGCGGTCGATGTCGCCGCGGCAGCGCGGCCAATGCACACGGGGCGCAGCAGGGCGCCGGGTTCCACACTTCAACGAACAACAAGGAGCATCCATGCGTGTCTTGACTGGTCTGCTGGGCTCGCTGGCGCTGGTGGCGAGCGTCGCCCATGCGCAGGCGAATTGTGCGGACGCGACGGATCAGGCGACGATGACGGCGTGTGCCGATCGCGCATACAAGAAATCCGACGGAGAGCTGAACCGAACCTACCAGGCCGTCACGGGCCGCCTGCGCGGTGCGCCGCCGCTCGCCGACAAGCTCGTGAATGCGCAGCGCGCGTGGATCGCGTACCGCGACGCCGAATGCCATTTCTCGAGCGCGAATGCCGAGGGCGGCAGTGCGTACCCGATGGTCGTATCGACCTGTCTCGACGATCTGACGAAAGCACGCACGGAAACGCTGAAGGGCTATCTGTCCTGCGAGGAGGGCGACCTCGCGTGCCCGGTGCCCGCGAAGTAACCATTCGGACACGGGCGCGGTGAGGGAGGCCCGCACTGCGCCGGCTGGACGTCGTCCTACACGTCGTCCGCTACACGTCGTCCGCTACACGTCGTCCGCTACACGTCGTCCGTTACACGTCGTCCGTTTCGTCGAGCAGCTTGTGCCGCATCGCGTAACGCACGAGCGCCGCTTCGTGCGGCATCTGCATCTTTTCCAGTATCCGGGTCTTGTAGGTGCTGACCGTCTTCGCGCTCACGCACAGCGCATTCGCGATCTCGGTCAGCGTCTGGCCGGCGGCGATCCGCCGGAACACGTCGAATTCGCGATCGGACAGCCGCTGGTGCGGCAGCGTTTCAGCCGGCTCGTTCAGGCTCTGCGCGAACTGCTCGGCCATCGCGAGGCTCACGTAGACGCCGCCCGACGCCACCTTCGTGACCGCGCCCACCAGCTCCGCGCTCGCGCTTTCCTTCGTCAGATAGCCCGACGCGCCCGCGCGGAACGCCCGCACCGCGTATTGCTGCTCCGCGTGCATCGTCAGCACGAGCACGCGCAGCGCGGGCTTCTCGTCCTTGATCTGCTTGATCAGCTCGACGCCGTTGCGGCCCGGCATCGACAGGTCGAGCACGAGCACCTGCGCGGGCGTCGCCCGCACCAGCGCGATCGTCGACGGGCCGTCGAAGGCTTCGCCGGCCACCTCGAATCCGGTGGCGTTCTGGAGGATGTGCCGCAGACCGTCGCGTACGAGCGTATGGTCGTCGGCGATGAGCACCTTGATCATGTGATGAGCGTGTCCTGTTGAACGGTGGCGAGCGGAAATGCGACGGTGATCGAGAAGCCGCGCGCGAGCCCGGTGTCGATCGTCACGGTGCCGCCCAGCATGTGTGCGCGTTCGCGAATGCCGATCAGGCCGAACGATTTGTCTTCGTGGGCCGGACCGCCGGGCGCCGCGCCGCGGCCGTTGTCCGCGACGCGCAGCACGCAAGAACCTTCCTCGATGTCGAGTCGCAACGCCACGCGCGTCGCGTCCGCATGGCGCGCGACGTTCGTCAGCGCTTCCTGGACGATGCGGAACAGCGTGGTCGCGCCCGCGCTGGTGAACGTGAGGCCGCCCGTCTCGATATGGCGCTCGACATCGATCCCGTAGCGGTTCGTGAAATCGTTCGCGAGCCATTCGATCGCGGGCACGAGGCCGAGATCGTCGAGCATCACCGGCCGCAGGTCGGCCGCGATGCGCCGCACCGACGCGACCGTCGCGTCGATCAGCCGCCGCATACCTTGCAGATGCGTCTGCACGCTTTCGTCGGGTTGCGCGCGGCCGGGCATGCGCAGTTGCTGCTCGACGACCGACAGATCCATCTTCAACGCGGTGAGTTGCTGCCCGAGATCGTCGTGCAGCTCACGCGCGATGCGGGTTTTTTCCTCCTCGCGCACGTTCTGCAGGTTCGCGGACAGTTCACGCAATTCCTCGCGCGATTGCTTCAGCGCGTTCTCGGCCCGCTGCCGCTCGGTGATGTCGCGCAGCATCACCGTATAAAGCTTGCCCGACGCGTCGCGGATCTGCGAAATCGACGCTTCGATCGGGAATTCCTCGCCGTTGGCCCGCAGCCCGAACAGCACGCGCTGGCGGCCCATCTGCCGCTCGGACACGCCCGTCACGCCGAACTGGTCGACGTGTTTCGCATGCGCGGCGCGGAACCGCTCCGGAATGAAGCGCGACAGCGGCGCGCCGATCGCCTCCATCGCGGACACGCCGAACACCTGCTCGGCCATCGGATTGAAGATCACGACGGTTTGCTTTTCGTCGATCGTGATGATCGCTTCCATCGACGAACGGATGATGCCCATCATCCGCGCCTCGTTGAGGATGCCGCGGCTGCTCGCGCCGGCATCGGCGCGGCTGCGCAGCAGCGCATGGACGAGCGCCGCGAACCCGAACGACGCGATCAGCCCGGCGGCGAGCACGGTGCCGGCCGCACGCTGCGCGCCGGTCGCGCTCGGCCGTCCGTCCGCGGAATAGGCGAGCGTCAGCGCGGTGCCGCCGAAATTCAGCACATCGGTACGCCGCATCAGGTCGGGCGACGCCGACGCCTCGTCGGTCGTCGTCTCGACGCTGGCGATCGCTCGCGGATCGCCGCCGGCGGTCATCCACAGGTCGATTCCGCGTTCCGCATCGAGCGCGCGCTCGATCAGGCGCCGCGGGCTCAGTGCCGCGAACAGCACCCCGTCGGCGCCGGCTTCGCGCGCGCCGAAGGGCTTGGCGGCGGCCAGCGGCGAGGTGGCCACGGGCAGGAACAGCGTCAGGGTACGGGCGTCGCGGGAGGTATCGTCGTCGGCGGGGTGAACGCCCAGCGCGATATCGCCGGTCCGCAGCGCGCGCATGAGCGGCGCCGCATCGGACGCGCCGAAACGCACGACCGGCGAGCTCGAGACGGGGGCGCTGAGCGTCGCTGCCGCGAGCGGATCGGCCGGCAGCGGCTTTGCACCGGCCAGCGCACCGCGCGCCGCGGGCGTGAGCGGCGCATAGCCGATCTGCCGGACCGGCGAGCGGCCGCTGTCGAGATCGAGCGTCTCCGCGTATCGGCGCCATTGGCCGGGCGTCATGTCCGGGACGAGCCCGAACGTGCCACGCGCGCCTTCGAGCACGGCGACGCCGGCCTGCAACTCGTGGCGCAGCATCGCCGTCACGTGCGTCGTGCGGCGTTCGAAACGCGTATGAACGGCGCCTTGCCACTGCTCGCGCACCAGCAGCGCGACGCCGAGCGACAGCAGCGCGCCCGCGCACAGCGCGGCGACGCCGACCGCGAGCGGCTGGCGTAGCATGGTCTGCAGGCGCGCGGGCCCTCGGGCGTCCCGCGTCGGGGTTCCACTGGGGGTCATTCGATGGCCATTCTGTTGTTCGGGCTACCCGGGGCACTCGGACAGCGCGGCAAAACCGGGAAAACTCGCACCGGCTGCGTGCAACGACTATTTTGAAGATGAAATTGTGCGCGTTTTACACATTTTTTGTAATGGGGTCGGTTGAAATAGCGGCAAACGGCATGAAGCTGCGGGCGCCGGCTGCGCTTGACGCGCGTCAACGCACGCGTCGGCACGTGGGGCAGACTGTTCGGCAGGCAAGCCGGCACCGGGCCGGCTTGAGGTAACGGGTCGTGATTGCGCAGGGCGCGACGCGCGCCCGGTCGGAGGGACGGACCATGTACAAGCGGATTTTCGTCGGGCTCGACGGCAGCCCGAGCGCGCGTCTCGCGCTGAACGAGGCGATCCGGATCGCGACGGCGTCCGGCGGCGAAGTGACCTGTGCGTACGTCGTCGAACATCGGCCGCAGCTCGTCGACGTTGACGCCGGCTTCGCCGCCGAGCGCGATGGCGATGTCGCCGCGACCGATGCCGCGACGCCGGTGCTCGACCACGCGAAAGCGGTGCTCGCGCAGCAGCATGTGCGGGGCACGGTGCGTGCGCTCGACGCGTACGGCGAGGACATCGCGACGGTACTGATGCGCACGGCGGCCGAAGCCGACGCCGACCTGATCGTGATGGGTACGAGCGGGCGGCACGGCCTGCGCAGGCTGTTGCTCGGCAGCGTGGCGGAATCGCTGCTGCGTGCGGCCGACCGGCCGGTGCTGCTGGTGCGGCACGGCGAGCCGGGCGCGTCGGCGACCGCGTAAGCGACGGCGTACGGCGGCCGCCGCTGCGGCACGAGGGCCCGCAGTCGACAGGATGCCGCGCGGCATCCCGGATGTCTGCGTGAGCGGGCGTGCTGCGCCGTCGCGTCGTCCAGCACGGCGCGGCGGGCGCCGACGAGACGCTCGCCTGCATGCGATTGCGCGTCGACGGTTGCATCCGGGCACGCAGTTCTGGCAGCATCGGCCGGTGTCCGCTTGTTCGCCGCGCGCATGGCCGCGGCGATCGACGCACGGACATCCGGCGGCACCCGGTCGCCTGAATCGAGATCGGGCGATCCGCCGGATGCCGGTTTCCCACCTTACCGACGTCATTTGCCATGCCGATTTCCGCGACCGACCTGATTCGCCAGTTCGACCTGCAGCCGCATCCCGAAGGCGGCTATTTCCGTGAAACCTACCGCGCGACCGATTCGGTCGTGCGTCCGGCCGACGGTGCGCCGCGTGCCGCGTCGACCGCCATCTATTACCTGCTGTGCGACGGCGCGTATTCGTCATGGCACCGCATCCGCTCCGACGAGGTCTGGCATTTCTATGCGGGCGATCCGATCGAAGTGTGGGTGCTCGACGCGCGCGACGGGTTGACGATCCACCGGCTCGGCAACCCGCTCACGCATCCCGGCACCGTGTTCCAGGCCGTGGTGCCGGCCGGAAGCTGGTTCGGTGCGCGCTGCGCGTCGCCGGCGCACGTCGCGCTCGTGGGCTGCACGGTTGCGCCCGGGTTCGAGTTCGCGGAATTCGAGCTGGCCGATGCGGCCGCGCTGGCGGCCGAGTTTCCCGATTACGCGGAGCACGTCGCGCAACTCGCGCAACGCTCCGACGTGTGACCGTCACAGTCGCGTCACGCCGCGTGCAACGCCCGTGCCGACGGCTTGCGTTCCGCGCGGTCGAGGTCAAACCCGTTTAGAATGCGTACGATGCACCGGTCGGTCGCGGACGTGCCGCGGCGGCCGGTGCGCTGCCGTACCGACGGCCCTGTCGCGCGGCCCGCATGTCTTCCAGGAGCGCCGCCGTGTGGCACTTTCCCATCGCTATTCCATCGTCGCTCGGCCCGTGGGCCGTGTTCGCGAGCGTGTTGATCACGCAGCTCGGCGTGCCGGTGCCGGCCGTGCCGATGCTGATTCTCGGCGGCACGATGGCGGCGATGGGGCAGGCGTCCTGGGTCAGCATGTTCGCGGCCGCGATCGGTGCGACGATGCTGGCCGATTCGCTGTGGTTCTTCATGGGCCGCACGCGCGGCCGGCGCCTGCTGAACGGCCTCGTGCGTTTCTCGCTGTCGCTCGACACGACGCTGCGCTTCGCGCGTAACGTATTCGAAAGGTACGGCGCGCCGCTGCTCGTGCTGTCGAAATTCCTGCCGGGTCTCGGCCTCGTGTCGGCGCCGCTGCTCGGCACGACCGCGATCGGCATCGGCGTGTTCCTGTTCTGGGATCTGGCCGGCGCGTCGCTGTGGGCGGCGTTCTGGCTGATCGGCGGTGCGGCCATTCACGACCAGATCGTCCAGTTCGTGTTGTGGGTGCGCGCGAGCGGCGGCACGATTCTCGACGCGTTCCTCGCGATCTTCATCACGTTCCTGCTGTACCGCTGGGTGCGCCGCGTACAGTTCCGCCGCTATCTCGCACAGGTGCGCATCTCGCCGCCGCAGCTCGTCGAGATGATGACGTCCGACGAACCGCCGCTGATCTTCGATGCGCGGCCGAAGGCGATCCGCGACCGCGAGCCGTACCGGATCGCCGGCGCGGTGCCGGTCGATCTCGATTCGCCGGACCTGCTCGACCCGGAAGTGCTGAAGCGGCCGATCGTCGTCTATTGCGTGTGTCCGAACGAGGCGACTGCGAAGCGGCTCATCGCGAAGATGCAGCGCAAGAAGATGATCCACAACATCCGGGCGCTGAAGGGCGGCCTCGATGCGTGGGAAAAGCATGGCTATCCGGTCGAGCCGCTGCCGGCCGATCTGGATTCGTCGCGGTATTTCGTACGGCCCGAGCAGGGCGGGCTGGAGGGCGAGTATACGGTGCGGGCGACGTTGTCGAAATAAATACGCACACCGTTTTACGCGGATTTAAATCCGGTCACCCATTTCGCCCGCCGCGATTCTCCCAAAATCGCCTGGCGTGAAACCGCCGATCCTCCCTATAATCCCGCCTGCATATTGCGTGCGCGAAATGGCGCACATTCGACGCGCGTTCGTTCGCGCCGAAAGCGATGAATCCCGTTGCCGCTCGTCACGCGCACAGCCGCGTCGCGCGGGCCGCTCGGGTGTATTCGGTGAAAGGCTCGATCCGTTTTTCCGGATTGTTCCGGAAAGGTCGGATAATCCGCAGCAATTCCATCCGGATTGACGCGGTATCCGTGTCGTTTCTTATTCGGAAATCGACAGCGGCGATTATTTCGTTTTCGGCTGCCACAATCGGCATGAACGGGCGCGCATGGTCATCGATACAATGACGGCGGCCCGCTCGCGGCTGCCAAGGAGACGGATTTGAAACAACCAGAAGACCAGCTGCACCGCGGGCTGGAAGAGCGGCACATCAACCTGATGGCGCTCGGCGCGACGATCGGCGTCGGCCTGTTCCTCGGCTCGGCCACCGCGATCCGCACGGCCGGGCCGGCCATCCTGCTGACCTACCTGCTGGGCGGCCTCGCGATCTTCCTGATCATGCGCGCGCTCGGCGAGATGGCGATCACCAACCCGGTCGCCGGCGCCTTCAGCCGCTATGCGCGCGACTACCTCGGCCCGCTCGCCGGTTACCTGACCGGCTGGACCTACTGGTTCGTGTGGATCGTCACCTGCATGGCGGAAATCACGGCGGTCGGCGTCTACATGCACATGTGGTTCCCCGGCGTGCCGAACTGGATCTGGGCGCTCGCGGCGCTCCTCGCGATGGGCTCGGTGAACTTCATCGCGGTCAAACTGTATGGCGAATTCGAATTCTGGTTCGCGCTGATCAAGATCGTCACGATCGTGCTGATGATCATCGGCGGCGGGCTGATGATCGCGTTCGGTATCGGCAACGGCGGGGTCGCGACCGGCATCTCGAACCTCTGGTCGCACGGCGGCTTCATGCCGAACGGGATCAACGGCGTGATCGCCGCGCTCCCGATCGTGATGTTCGCGTATCTCGGCGTCGAGATGCTCGGCCTCACGGCCGGCGAGGCGCGCAACCCGGAGAAGTCGCTGACGAAGGCGGTGAACTCGGTGTTCTGGCGCGTGCTGATTTTCTACATCGGTGCGCTGTTCGTGATCATGTCGCTCTATCCGTGGGACCAGATCGGCACGCAGGGCAGCCCGTTCGTGATGACGTTCTCGCGGCTCGGCATTCCGGCCGCCGCCGGCATCATCAACTTCGTCGTGCTGACCGCGGCGCTGTCGTCGTGCAACAGCGGCCTGTTCAGCACCGCGCGGATGCTCTACAACCTCGCGCAGCAGGGCCAGGCGCCGGCCGCGCTCGGTCGCGTGAACCGCAGCGGCGTGCCCGTGTACGGCGTGGCCGTGTCGGTCGCGCTGCTGCTGATCGGCGTGTTGCTCAACTATCTCGCGCCGCAGCACGTGTTCACGTGGCTCACGTCGGTGTCGACGTTCGGCGCGATCTGGACGTGGTGCGTGATCCTGATCGCGCAGATGCGGTTTCGCCGCACGCTGTCGGCCGACAAGGTCGCGCGCCTGCCGATTCGCGTGCCGTTCTATCCGCTCGGTTCGTTCGTCGCGCTCGGCTTTCTCGTGCTGGTCGTCGTGTTGATGGCGTTCACGCCCGATACGCGCGTCGCGCTCGTGATCGGGCCGGTGTGGATCGTGCTGCTCGGGATCGCGTACGCGCTGTTCTACGCGAACCGTCCGGCCGCGTCGATGCCGACGAAGTCGTAAACGGAGGGAGCGGGCAGGGCGCCGCATGATCGTTGATCGCGATCATGCATGCGCGGGCCGGACGGCCTATGCTGAACGAACGCATTGCTTGTCCGCGCTTCGCGTGGCATCCCCCGATCCCCGCGACCGCGGCGGCTGTCCGGCCGCCGCGCGCCGCTGCCGCGCGAAGCTTCCGTCGTCGTTCAGCGACGACGCGCACGCACGGAGATCTTCGCCATGCAGACTGCCCAGTCCATTCCGACGCTCGCGCGGATCGCGCTGGCCGTCGACCCGACGCCCGAATCGCTGACCGCCGCGCGCTATGTGCGCACGCTGCTGCGCCCCGGCATGCGATTGCGCATCATTTGCGCGATCGACAATCCGCGCCTCGTGTTGCCGGACATTCCGCGCATCGACGCGCTGCTGACGTCCGCGCGCGAGGACATGATGCGCGAAGCGCAAGCCACTTGCGCGCGAATCGCGGCGCTGTTCGCCGACAGCGGCAGCGAAGTCGAACAGGCGGTCGTCGATACGTCGGTCACGGGCGGCTCGGTCGTGGACGCACTGGTGAACGATACGTCGACGTGGCACGCGGACGTGCTGGCGATCGGCGCAAATCCGCATCACGGGCTGTTGCGGCTCGTCGAAGGCGCGATGTCGGACACGCTGACGAAACGCGCGCGCTGCGCGCTGCTGATCGTGCCCGGCACCTACGCACGGCCGACGGACGGCACGCTGCAGCGGCTGATGTTCGCGGTCGACGGCAGCGAGCCGTCGCTGCATGCGGTGCGCGTCGGCCTCGGCTTCGCCGCGCCGGGGACGTTGCTGTATGCGGCGTACGTGATCGACCGTGCGGTTCGTCTGACCGATGTCGTGCCGGTGCGCGCGCTCGAGGATGCGTATCGCGCGGAGGGCGAGGACGCGCTCGCGAAGATCGGCCCGTTGTTCCACGCGACGGGCAATCCGACCAAGCGCGGCATCGTCGAAACGCATCCGACCAGCGATGACGTGGCCCATGCGCTGATGCGCGATGCCGTGCACTGGCGGGCAGAGCTGCTGGTGGTCGGCACGCATGGCCGTCGCGGCATCGCCGCCTGGTTGATCGGCAGCGTCGCACGACGCGTGGCGCACCTCGCGCAGGTGCCCGTGCTGCTGGTGCGTGGTGTGGAGTGAATCGCGCGTCGTTGCGATCGATGCGGCTCAGGATTGACCTGCATCAGAAACGCGACGCGCATCGCGTGAGACAGTGATGGAACGTCCGGTGGCGCGGCGGGTCTGTCGTGCTCGCACACGATCCCGCGCCTGCATGCGGGTAGCCATTTCCGCCGCATTCGCTTCCGTCACATCATTTCAGGAGCCGCGCCACGGGTTTATACGGCGCGTCATCCGACCGGGAACTCTCTGGCACGAGGGTAGGCAACCGACGGTTGCCTTGGAGGACGGGCGGGGTGCAAGTCACCCCGTCCGCTTTCCGCCTGGCCCCGTCGAATCCATTTCCGCAGCAAGGGGGTTGAATGCGGCCGCGTCGAGCGGCACATCATCGCGCGCGTTCGCTTCGATATGGATCGCGACGAACATGGACGCGTGCACGCAGCGCGCCGGTATGGCAGCCGCGCCGTGGCGCACGCAGCCATTGCACGGGACAGAGGTCAGAGGGTACGAAGAATGGATCGCAGGTCGTGCCGACGGCCCGCGCCGCGTCGTACCCGCACATGCGGACGCACGGCATGCAGCGGCGCGCACGCGCTGCACGTGCGGCTACGCAGACGATTCGCATGCGGCCAGCCGGGGCGCGCCTTGCGACGCAGCTCCGATCCGGCCGGCGCATCGGCCGCGTGTCGCGCGCAGAGCGCCGCGGCGAACCGCTGCAACGCGAGGACGGACCCCGCGACGCTCTGGTATTTTTCGCGGCCGATCTGCCCGTCGAGCGTGACGAGCAACCCGGCCTCGCGTGCGAGCGCGAGCAGGGTGTCGAGATCGTCGGACGGACGGTTGCCAGCCGACGCGGCCCGGGCGGGCAGGGCGTGCGCGTTGCCCGACGCGCGCCGCTGGCCGTCCCGGCCCGGTAAGTTGCGATGTGCCATGGTTGGTCTCCTGCGCCGGACCCCGCGTGCCGGCTCGATGGCCGACTGAGCGATGTTCCGGTATGAACGCCTGGTTCATGTGATCAGTATCGTGTGGCGAGGGCGCGCTGCCAAGCGGCGCGCGCTGAAGTCGCTGTCAGGAAATTGCGCGACGCGTATCGGAATCCGCTGACACGCGCGGCGGCCGGCCGGTCCGGCGCGTTCGTCCCCCATGAATGAACGGCACGCGGCGGGCGCCGCTTGACGCGTGATTTCGGCCGGTCTAAGTTCGCTTCTGCATCGGCGTCGCCCGGCGTTCCATCCGCCGCCCGTCGCCAGTGCCGCGCCCGGGGTGGCGTGGCAGGGCTTTCAGTTTCGTTCGCGGGCCATGTGCATCGCGAACCCCGCGCGGCCGGTTCGGTACGGCCAGTTTGGCAACGAACCGGCGCGGCGGCACGCAATGTGCCGTTGATCGCGCGCAAACACGCGTCGGCGCATCGTACGCCGCCCGTCTATCCAGTCTTTAAGCTTCCAGTACCGTCATCTTTTCGTTCCTCGACCGTCAGGAGTTCGTCGATGTCCAAGGACAATTTGCTCGATTCACTCAAGGAAGCCGCCGAACAGCGCGCGATCGGCGCGGATCAGCTGCGTGCAATGCTCGACGACGAAGTGCGCGCGCTGTCGTCCGGTGCGCGCGTGCACGACTACATCCACGTGTTCGCGATCCGGAATCTGCGCGAGCGGATGCGCCGGAAGGACGACTTCGACCGCGATACCCGGGCCGACGCGGCACCTGCGGACGACGATCCGCGTCCGAGCCATCGGTTGTAGCGGAGGGGAGCCGGGCGCCGAGACCGGCGCGCCGCCCGTCCATCGAATCCGGCCATCCTGACGATTCGCCGACAGGCGTCGACGCGTTTCGTCATACGTTTCATTGAATTGTCACAACGACCTCAAGTAAGCGGTGCGATTTGCCGTTTACCCGGTGAATTCGTCCACCGGGCGTTCCCGCTCCCTTACCGAGTCGTTGCCATGTTCTCGTCCATTCGCGCCCGCATCCTCGCCGCGTGCGTCGCCATCGTCGTATTCGCGCTGGTCGCGTCGACCCTGATCAACTATTTCATCGCACGCTCGTACAACGACGACGCGATCGACCGCAACCTGACCTCGGTCGCCAGCGGCCACGTGGTCGGGATCGCCGACTGGGTCGCCACCCGCAGCCGGATGATCGCGTCGCTGCAGGACGCCGCGCTGACGCCCGATCCGCTGCCCGTGTTCAAGCAGATGGCCGCGGCCGGCGGCTTCACGAACGTCTATGCGGGCTACGCCGACAAGGCGTTCCACTTCTCCGACCCGACCGGCATCCCGCCCGATTACGACCCGACCGGCCGCCCGTGGTACAAGCAGGCCGCGCAGGCCGGCAAGCCGGTCGTCACGCCGCCGTACGTCGATGCCGGCACGGGCAACCTCGTCGTCACGTTCGCGGTGCCGATCCTGCGCGACGGCGCGCTGAAGGGGGTGGTCGCCGCGGACCTGTCGATGGACAGCGTGATCGCCAACGTGAAGTCGATCCGCCCGACGCCGACGAGCTTCGGGATGCTGGTCGACAGCAGTGGCCACGTCGTCGCGCACCCGGACGCCAAGCTCACGCTGAAGCCGGTCGCCGACGTCTCGCCCGAACTCGGCTCGCTGGGCGTGGCCTCGATCGCGGCGGCGAATGCGCCGGTCGAGGTCGGCGTCGGCGGCGACGCGAAGCTGGTGCGCGCGAAACCCGTGCCGGGTACCGACTGGTACGCGCTGGTGCTGCTCGACAAGACCGAAGCGACGGCCGGGATGCGTTCGCTGCTGACCGCATCGCTGATCACGCTCATCGTGATCGTCGGCGTGGCGTCGCTGATCATCGGCGCGATCACCGCGACCGCGTTCCGCCGCCTGTCGCAGGTGCGCCAGGCGATGGCCGCGATCGGCTCGGGTGCCGGCGACCTGACGCGGCGCCTGCCGGCCGACGGCCGCGACGAAGTCGCCGACATCGCGCGCTCGTTCAACAGTTTCATCGACAAGCTGAACGACGTGATGCGCCAGATCCGCGACGCCAGCGAATCGGTGCGCACGGCCGCGAACGAGATCGCGGCGGGCAACCAGGACCTGTCGTCGCGAACCGAGTCGGCGGCGGCGAGCCTCGAGGAAACGGCCGCGTCGATGGAAGAGATCACCGCGACCGTCGGTCAGTCGGCGGCGGCCGCCGGCCAGGCCGACGAACGTGCGGCGGCCGCGTCGCGGATCGCGTCGCACGGCGGCGTGGTCGTGTCGGACGTGGTCGCGACGATGGGGAAGATCGAGGAAGCGTCGGGCCGGATCGGCGACATCATCGGCGTGATCGACGGGATCGCGTTCCAGACCAACATCCTCGCGCTGAACGCGGCCGTGGAAGCCGCCCGCGCGGGCGAACAGGGCCGCGGCTTCGCGGTCGTCGCGCAGGAAGTGCGCAGCCTCGCGCAGCGCAGCGCGCAGGCCGCACGCGAAGTGAAGGTGCTGGTCGAATCGACGGTCGCGAGCGTGTCGGCCGGGTCCGGGCAGGTGCGCCAGGCCGGCGACACCATGCGCGAGATCGTGTCCAACGTGTCCAACGTGACGACCATCATCTCCGAGATCACGCACGCGGCGAACGAGCAGACGCGCGGCATCCAGGAAGTAAACCGCGCGGTCAGCCAGCTCGACGAAATGGTGCAGCAGAATGCAGCGCTCGTCGAACAGTCGACTGCGGCGGCCACCGCGCTGCAGTCGCAGGCGAACGCGCTGGCGACGACGGTCGGGCAGTTCAAGGTCGCCTGACGCAACTGGCGGCCGACGGCCCGCGGCATGCGGGCCGCGCCGCTCACGAATCGTCCTGGTCGCGCATCAGCGCGAGCCGGTTGTAGAGCGTCTTCAGGCTGATGCCGAGCGCCTTAGCCGCGCGCGGCTTGTTACCGTCGAAGTGACGCAGCGTCTCCGCGATGAAGCGTTGCTGCGCATGGTGCAGCGTCGCACCGACCGGCAGCGCCATCGCGCCTTCCGACGTGCTCTCGGCTGCCGGCAGCGCCTGCTTCGGCAGCGCGACGTCGATGCCTTCGTCCGCCAGGATGTACGCGCGCTCGATCGTGTTGTGCAGTTCGCGCACGTTGCCGGGCCACGAATACGTGCGCAATGCGGCGATCGCCGCGTCGGTCAGCCGCTTGTGCGCGCGATGTCGCGCATTCAGCGTGTCGACGAATTCCTGCGCGATCGTCTCGACGTCGCCGTCGCGCTGGCGCAGCGGCGGCACGTAGATCGCGAACGCGGCGAGCCGGTAGAACAGGTCCTCGCGCAGCCGGCCGTCGCGCACCGCCTCGGCGGGATTGTGGCGAGTGGCCGAGACGAACCGCACGTCGATCGGAATCGGCTCGGTGCCGCCCACGCGCACGATCGTGTTCGACTCGATCGCCCGCAGCAGCTTCACCTGCAGCGCCGCCGGCATTTCCGCGATTTCGTCGAGCAGCAGCGTGCCGCCGCGCGCGGCTTCGAAGAAACCTTCACGCTGCGTGATCGCGCCGGTAAAGCTGCCTTTTTCGTGCCCGAACAGTTGCGCCTCGGCAAGCTCGGCCGGAATCGCGCCGCAGTTCATCGGCACGAACGGGCCGTCACGCCGCGCGCTCAGATCATGCAGCCGACGCGCGACGATATCCTTGCCGACCCCGCTTTCGCCGGCAATCATCACGCTCGCGCGGGTCGGCGCGATTTTCTCGATACGGCCGAGCAGCGTGCGCATCGCGGCGGACCGGCCGGACAGCCGGCGACCGTCTGCACGCTGCTTCGTCCGGTTGGCGGATTCACCCATAGGCGTTCGCGGGCCGTTTTGAAAAACGGCATCACACGTTCCGTTGATTGCAATATTTATCATCGACAGCGAAACGACCGCGAAGGTGCCGCCGAATAGAAATTTCCAATGTGCGCAGCGTGAACGAAAGAAACGGGCGATCACTTTTTTGCAGGCCGTGCCGTGACGCCACGTCCGCGTCGGAACCGGCGCTTTTTTACAGAAACCCGATGAAAAAAGCGGCCGGCCACACATTACGGCGGCGTGCGACGGCGCGGGGACGCGAGGGAGACGATCCACCACGCAGCCAGTGCGGGCGCAGCGCCCAGCGGCCATTGCCGCGACCGTGAGGTGCGAGCGCCATCAGGTACGTTGTTTGCTGGCGTTTTCACGCTCGCCCGGCGCGTTCGACGGCACGCCGCATGGCCGACAGGGGGCATGCCTCCGCACGACGACAGCCGGCGCGATGCAAGGATGCAATGACGACTCTGACCCGTGAGGTGTTCCGGCAAGGTGCATGGGTCGTACTGGCCGTCGGGCTCGCGACCGCGCTGCAGGCGTGGGCGATTCGGGCTGTCGGCGAGCACGCGCCCTTTGCGCCGCTGCCTTTTTACGCAGGTGTGGCGGCCGCCGCATGGCTGACGTCGTTCGGCGGCGGCCTCGCCGCGACCGCCGCCAGTGTCGGCGTGATCGGCGCATTGTGGTGGCGCGACGCGCCGCTGGCGACGCTGTTGGCGCAAGCCGGCGCGTTCGTCGCGATCGGCTTCGTCGAATGCGTGCTGGTGGCGACCGTGAAGCCGCTGCTCGCGAATGATCGATTGCGGGACATCGGCGACGACGATAGCGATCCGTACCCGCCGCACCGCGAGCCGTCGTCCGTCGCGAGCCTATCCGACGACGGGCTGCTGCGCCGGGTGGTCGATGCGTCGCCCGATGCAATCGTCGGGACCGATGCCGCGCGCCGGATCACCAGCTGGAATCCGGCCGCCGCCAGCATCTTCGGCATCGATACGGCCCAGGCGAACGGCCGCGATATCGTCACGATGATCGCGCCGCGCTGGTTGCGCCGGCACGCGGTGCCCGCGTCGTTCGCGGACCTGCGCGCGCCGGTCGGGCCGCTCGACGTGCTGTGCGTGCGCCCCGACGGCGGCCGTTTTCGCGCTACGTTCG
>NZ_BCPO01000133.1:0-6495 GCF_016586105.1 Burkholderia sp. E168m15 | reverse complement strand
CAACGTCCCGGACCAGCCTTGCGGCAGCGCTCGAAACGATGGGCGCACAGGTATCGACCGCGCGGTCGGGGCACGATGCGCTCGAAGCGGTGGAGCGGCAGCCGCCGAGCGTCGTGCTGTCGGATCTCGCGATGCCGGACGGCGACGGTTACTGGCTGCTGGACCGGATCCGGCGCTTGCCGAACGGCGGCGGACATCTGCCGGTCGTCGCGGTGACCGCGCACGCCGGCAAGGCCGACCGGCGCCGGGTGATGGCCGCGGGGTTCGATGCGTATCTGTGCAAGCCGGTCGACATGCCGACGCTCGCGAGCGTGATCGTCGACGTCGTACCGGATGACGCGGGCGACACGGGAGACACTGGAGACGGGAAGCCGCGCCAGCGGTAGCCTGCCGTATCCATACGGCGCGGCGGCGGGTGGATCGCATACGAAAAAGGAGGCACGATGGACGCAACGGAAAACACGCGGCACGACCGCACCGGCGGCAAGCCGGCGCGCACGCGACGCAGGACGCCGGCCGTGCCGATCGCGAGCATACTGATGCTGTCGTGTGCATGGATCGCGACACCCCGCTACGCATCGGCCGAGGAGGGCACGCGTGCGAAGCTCGCGAGCCAGGCGTCGGCTGTCGGGGGCCAGATCCGCGATGCGACGCTCGCGTCCCGTGTCAGGGCCGCGCTCGTCGCCGAACGCGGTCTGGCCTCCGGCGACATCGACGTGCAGGTGCGTGACCGCGTGGCCGAGCTCACGGGCAACGTGCCCGACGAGCGGCAACGCGCGACCGCGATCCGCGTCGCGCACGACGTCAGCGGCGTGAGCGGCGTGCGCGACAAGCTGCAGATCCGCCGGAAGTAACGTGATGCGCGGGCCAGCGCCGGGCCGATTGGGCGTCGCGCGCCCGCGACCCTGCGCGTCACCGGGCAGGAGGTTCGACATGGACACCATCATCGCGGGCCGTTTCTCTCGGCTCGAGCAGGCGGAACGCTGCGCGGAACAATTGCGCGGCCACGCCATGCACCGGGACGACGTGAAGGTCTTCTTTCTCAATCCGCCTGGACAGCACGCGCTGTTCTGGCTTGGCGGCGACGTCTATGCGGACTCCGCCGCGCGGCCGGGCGGCCTCGGTGCACTGGAGGGCGTGGCCATCGGCGCGATCGTCGGGCTCGCCGGGGCCGCGCTGCTGTATCTGGGCGGGCTGCATTCCCCGCTCGCGTGGATCGGCGTGCCGCTCGTGGGCGGCTATGTCGGCGCGTTGTGCGGCGCGCTCAGCCGAATGCGCGGCGATGCGCCGGAGGGGCACGGCGCGCTGAAACAATGCGAAAACGGGGTGGTGCTGGCCGCGCACGTGACGCGGCGCACGATCACGTTCGCGGAGCGGACGATGCTCGCCGCCGGCGCGCTGTCGGTGGAGCGCACCGAGGGCGCGTGGCACAACGGCGCGTGGACCGATTTCTTCTCGTCGGCCCATCGTCCCGCGTGACGGCAAGCCGCACCGAGGACCCGCTCCGTCGCACGACACGGAGGCCCGGATGAGCACAAACCGAACAATCCGGAGGATGAAGCGGGGCGGGCGTCGGCCAGTGGCGGTCGTCACGCTGACTGCCGCCGCCGGCGTCCTGACGTTCGCGTTCTCGCACGCGCAAGCGCCGCCCGCTTCGTCCGCGCAGGTCGCGCCGGGCGTCATCCGTCCCGGCCCCACCGCCGACGAGCCCGGCCTGACGCAGCGGCCGATCGGCATCGACGCCGAGTTCGTCGACAAGGCGGGCATGCTCGGCAAGGTGGAGCGACAGGCCAGCCAACTCGCGCTCGACCGTTCGTCGAACGCGGACGTGAAGGCCTTCGCGCGCCGAATGCTCGACGATCACGCGCGTATCGCGGACGAATTGCGCCACATCGGTGCGCAGAAAGGCGTGCCGGTCCAGACGCGGATGCTCGTCGATCCGGCGGTCACGGCATTGCGAGCGAAGGACGGGCGCGCGTTCGATACGGCGTACGTGGCGCTGGCCGGGCCGAGCGCCCACGAAGCGGCGATCCGGCTTTACGAAACCGAGGCGAAAGACGGCCGCGACCCGCAGCTTCGCGCGTTCGCGGCCCGCACGCTGCCGGTGTTGAACGCACACCTGAACGCCGCGCGGCAACTCGCGAAGAGGGTGGCCGCCGCGCAGTGACCGGCCTTCCGGCCGGCAGGCTTCAGTGGTGCCGCGTGCCGTCTTCGGGGCCGCCCGGCGACGCCTCGTACGGCGGCGAATCGAGCGCCGTTTCGCCTTCCTCGATCAGCCAATACGGCGAGCTGCCGTAGTACGCATGCAGTGCTTCGGCCCACGCGGGGTCGGCCATCGCCGGCCACCGGCCTTTGTCGAAGCCGGGCGCCTCGCGCACCCGTTCGGTATCGACGGGCAGCACGAAGCATTGGCGCTCGGCATCGAGCACGAGCGCATTCCACGGCACCGCGAGCAGCTTGTCGCCGATCCCGAGCAGGCCGCCGGACGACACCACCGCATACGCGATCCGCCCGGCGCGCACGTCCAGCATGATGTTGGCGATCTTGCCGATATCGTCGCCGTCGATCGTCAGCACGCGATCGCCTTCGAACGTGCTGGCGGCCATCACGTCGGGGCCTGGCCCACCTGCGGCCGTGCGCGGATTCGCGCCGACGATGCGCGACGGTTTGTCCGTTGTCATCGAAAACCTCCTGGTCGAAGCGGCAACCCGGTCCGCGCGCAAATTCATTGCGCGCGTATTTCGTCGGGGCAACAGGCCGCGCGGGATGATGGGGGGACGCCAGTCGGTCAGCGGCGGCGCGGCAACGACACGTCCTCGAGCGTATTGGCGAGCTCGTCGCGCGCCGGGCCGCCCGCGCGCGTCGCGATGTCGCCGAGCGACACCATGCCGACGAGCTTCAGACTGCGATCGAGCACCGGCAAACGGTGCAACTGCACGTCGGCCATCCGTTGCTGGACGTCGCCGACGCCGTCGTCTTCGATGCACCACTGCACGGGCCTGGACGCGACCGCCTGCACGGGCGTATCGGGCGAGTGGCCGTGCGACAGCGCCCGCACCGCGAGGTCGCGATCGGTCACGATCGCGACGAGTTCGGTGCCGTCGCAAACCGGCAGCACGCCGATATCGAAGCGCTGCATCAATTCGGCCGCATGGCGAATCGTGTCGGTCGGCGCGACGCACACTACGTCGCGCGACATGATCTCGTTGACGCGATACATGAACGCCTCCTTCGTGATCGGGACGATACGGGAGCAGGCCGCGTGCCGCGCGCGGTGCGCACACGCCGGGCCTGAGTTGCCTAGCGACGGAGAAATTTGCCAGCCGGCTTGTACATCTTCCACGGCGGCAGCTGCGGCGTCGACGCGGGACGTCAGTGGCCGATGCCCGTCATCGTGACGATCGCCAGCACCACCGCGCTTTCGATCGCGGCCAGCGCCGCGACGCCGGCAGCACCGCTGATTTCATGCCATCTGCGTTCAAGGACCTTCATCGGATTGCCTCCTGATCTGGCCGGCGCGCGCACTGCCATTGCACCGCGCGCCGGGTGCCGCCGTCAGCCGTGATCGCGGGGCGGGGAAGGGACGTGCGGCGGGCGACGTTCGTGCTCGCCGGACGGCTTGGCGGGGTCGATACGCGTCGCACCGCCGACGGCGGGCGGGTCGCTGGCCGGGAACGTCTCCTCGAGCCCTTCGTCGATGCGCTCCTCCGTCTTGTCTTCGGACGGCGGACGCGACGTGGCGAATCGGGGCAATCCGGCAGCCGCTGACACGGCGTCGCGGCGGCCGGGGGCGTGAGCGGTCATGATCGAACCTCCTTGTCGATGAGAAGGCGCAAGCGGCGTACCTGCGGCATCCGCGGCACGACACTTGCAAGCCGGCGGAAACCGGCAGGGCATGCGGATACGACGCACACGCGTCCGGTATGGACGAGAGGACATCGCGATGAATGCAGCCAGGGAAAGGATACGTTACGACGCGAACGTCTGCGGTGGCGACTTCGGCCACGTACGCGAGCGTTTCGCCACATGGAAGCGCGAATCGCTGGTCTATCGGCCGGAGCGGCGCATGTTCGACGGCAAGGACGAGGTGCGCGAACTGAACGACACCGTCTACGACGGTCCCGAACGTGCGCAGCAGGCGCTCGTCGCGCGATGCGAACCGTCCGATCCGTTCGCGCTCGCCGTGCAACTGAGCGCCGAGGGGCGCACGATGTGGCTGGTCATGGCGGCTTACGACGTCTGAACCGGGCGACCGGGGTTCACGGCGCGGGAGCAGGCACGGCGCTTGCGGGGGCTCGCTTCGCCATCGAGATGCGCGCGCCGTCGCGCAGGAGTGACATGAACACGCCATCCATGCTGCACCGCCCCGAACCGACGACACCCGACGTCGACCCCGATCCGCCGCCGCCCGGGCACGACGACCCGGTCGATCCGCCCGTGCCCGACGGCTTGCCGCAGGGCGACCCGCCGTCGAACCCGCCGCCGATGCGGATGCCGGGCGGGGGCAGTGCGCCACCACCGGCCGCGCGACCACTGAAAAGGAGGACCGTCATGGACATTCACGTGCAATCGCCAGACAAGCGCGCGATCGCTCAGGTACTGGGCCGCTATTTCGAATCGCGTTCGCTGCACTATCACATCGAGGAATTGCCGGGCGGCGTGCTGCAGATCGGTTTTCGCGCCAGCGGCCGCCCGGTCGCCGTCACCGTTTCGTTCGACGATGCCGCGTACGACACTTACACGCACTGGGACGCGAGCCAGAAGCAGCTCGCGCTCGGCCGGCTCGCCGACGGCTTCTCGCGAATGATGTCGACGCGCAGTCCGGCCGCGCTTGCCGGCGACTATCACGTCGAGCGTTTCTGATTTCGCAATCATCCCCGGCTCATGCCGGATTCCGGCAAAGTGCCCGTACACAACGGGCGCTTTGCGTCTGTGCGCGCGTCGCGTAGGATGTCCGTTAATTCAGCGCATGCTACGTTCGCGCCGCTGGCTGCCTGCCGCTGCAGCCGGTGAAGCGCGGCGCGCTTTCCCTCAGGTTCGTTTCGTGCAGCCGACGGAGACCGCCTTGACCACTGTTGCTCGCCTGTTGCAGTCACCCGGCGCACGCCGGTTCGTATCCAGCCTCTCGGCATTCGCGGCGCTCGCCGCCGCCGGCGCCCGCGACGCGTCGGCCCAGACGCCTTCGCCGCTCGGCGAATGGCAATACACGGCGGGAGTCCCGCTCCAGAAACTCTTCGATCCGAACATCCCGACCTGGCAGGTGAGCGTCGGCGCCGCGATGACGCTGCAGCCGCGCTATGCGGGCTCCGACCGCTATCGCGTGATGGGCGGCCCGAATTTCGACATCCGCTATCGCGACCTGTTCTTCCTGTCGACCGGCGAGGGGCTCGGCGCGAACGTGCTGCGCGGGCCGAACTGGCGCGTGAGTTTGTCGGTCGGCTATGACCTCGGGCGTCGGTCGGCCGACGATCTCGGCCACCTGAACGGTCTCGACAACATCAACGCGGCGCCCGTGATGAAGCTCGCGGCCGACTACGTGGTCTCGAAGGATTTCCCGCTCGTGCTGCGCGCGGACGTCCGGCGCAGCATCGGCGGGTCGAACGGCTGGACCGGCGATTTCTCCGCGTACATGCCGATGCCCGGCAGCAACGAGCACTTCTTCTGGTTCGCGGGGCCGACCGTGACGTTCGCCGACTCCCGCTACATGAACAGCTGGTTCGGCGTGAACCCGGGCGCCGCCGCACGCTCGGGGCTGCCGGCCTATTCGTCGGGGGCCGGGATCAAGTCGGCCGGCGTGGGCATGACGATGGTGTGGTTCGTGAACAAGCACTGGTTCGTCACGGTGGACGGCGCGCTCGAACAGCTCGTCGGCCGCGCCGCGCGCAGCCCGATCACCCAGCAGTCGACCAACGGCGTGTTCGACATGTCGGTGAATTACCAGTTCTGACCGGAGCCGGGCGGCGGAAGGGCGATGCCGCGCGCGGCATCGCCCTTCATATTTGATATGATTCCGACCTGTACAAACGTACAGTGATCGATCCCCGTGACGCCTGCCTCGCCGACGCCTCCGGCGTTTTACTACCTGACCAATTTCGAACGCGCGCTGGCTTGGCTCGGCGAGCGTTACGACGACCTGTTCGACGCGCACGAGCATGCATTCGTCCGGCAGTTCGCGACGCTGCCGCAGGCGTCGCGCGCGCTGCTCGTGCGGATGCTGATGCGCAACGGGTCCGATTTCCGCGCGAGCAAGCTCGTGTACGACGAGATCGGCTGCACGCTCGATGCCGCCGCACCGCTCGTCGCGCTCGGCTGGGTCGATCCGGCGCCGGCGCTCACGCTCGACGCGCTGTTCGCGCTGTCGACCAAGGCCGAGCTGCTGCGCATCTTTCCGGCGCTCGCCGCGCATGCGGGCGAGCGCAAGGCCGACTGGCTCGAGCGGCTGCGGCCCACGCACGACGTCGCGCAACCGCTCGACGCCTGGTGCGCGCACGCCCG
>NZ_BCPO01000132.1:0-19780 GCF_016586105.1 Burkholderia sp. E168m15 | reverse complement strand
GCGCTCGGCCAGGCGTGCGAGCGCCGTGCCGACTGGTGCGCCGCGCTCGACGCATACACGCGCAGCGCGTGGCCCGGCAGCCGCCACCGGCGCATCCGCGTGCTCGAACGCTGCGGGCGCGACGGCGACGCGCTCGCGCTGGCGCTCGACGCGCGCGGCGGCTTCGAGAGCGACGAGGAGCGGCAGCGGGTCGAGCGCATGCTGCCGCGCCTGCAGCGCCGCGCCGGCCAGCGGGTCGAACGCGCGGCCGCTGCAGCGGCCGTGCCGCGCGAGACGCTCGTGCTCGCCCGCCCCGACGTGTCCGTCAGCGTCGAATTCGCGGTACGCGACCATCTTGCGCAGCCGGCGTCGCCGGTTCACTACGTCGAAAACACGCTGATCAATTCGCTGTTCGGGTTGCTGTGCTGGGAGCCCGTGTTCGCGGCCGTGCCCGGCGCATTCTTCCATCCGTTCCAGCGCGGCCCGGCCGACCTGCACGCCCCCGATTTCGCGGTGCGCCGCGCGGCGGCCTTCGACGCCTGCTTCGCGCAGCTCGATTCGGGCGCATACCGCGACACGATTCGCCGGCATTTCGCGACGAAGGCCGGGCTGCAGTCGCCGTTCGTGTTCTGGGGCGTGCTGACCGACGCGCTGCTCGACGAAGCGCTCGCGTGCCTGCCGCCCGAGCACTTGCGGCTGTGGTTCACGCGCCTGCTCGCGGATATCCGCAGCAACCGCTCCGGCTTGCCCGATCTCGTCCGCTTCTGGCCCGACGAGCGCCGCTACGAGCTGATCGAGGTGAAGGGCCCCGGCGACCGGCTGCAGGACAACCAGACGCGCTGGCTCGCCTACTGTATCGCCCACCGCATGCCGGTGCGCGTCGTCGACGTCGAGTGGGCCAGTGAGGGCGTGGCGCACGCCGAAGCGGCGGGGCTGTCCGCATGAGCTACGTCGTCGCGGTGCGGGCGATGTGCGAGTTCACCGCGCGGCGCGGCGATCTCGACCTGCGCTTCACGCCCGCGCCGACCGCGCTCGAAGGCATCGCCGGCCACGGCGCGGTCACGTCGAAGCGTGGCGCACGCTACGAAACCGAGATCGCGCTGACCGGCACGTGGGGCACGCTCACCGTGCGCGGCCGCGCGGACGGCTACGATCCCGTGGCGAACCGGCTCGAGGAAATCAAGACCTATCGCGGCAGTCTCGACGCGATGCCGGCCAACCATCGCGCGCTGCACTGGGCGCAGGCGAAGGTCTATGCGCACCTGATGTGCGATGCGCGCGACCTCAAGGAAATCAACGTCGCGCTCGTGTATTTCGACATCGTGTCCGAGCGCGAGACCGTGCTGACGGAAACGCTGGATGCCGGCACGCTCGCGACGTTCTTCGCCGAACAGTGCGCATGCTTCGTCGGCTGGGCCGAACGCGAGACGGCCCATCGCGCCGCCCGCGACGCGGCGCTGCGTGCGCTCGCGTTTCCGCACGGGCAGTTCCGCAGCGGCCAGCGCGAGCTGGCGGTGGCCGTCTATCGCGCGGCGCGCGACGAGCAGTGCCTGATGGCGCAGGCGCCGACCGGCATCGGCAAGACGCTCGGCACCGTGTTTCCGCTGCTGAAGGCATGCGGCGAGGGTGAGCTCGACCATGTGTTCTTCCTCACCGCGAAAACGCCTGGCCGCGCGCTCGCGCTCGAAGCGGCGACGACCCTCGGCGCCGGCACGCCCGCGCTGCCGCTGCGCGTGCTGGAACTCGTCGCGCGCGACAAGGCGTGCGAGCATCCGGACCTCGCGTGCCACGGCGAATCGTGCCCGCTCGCGAAAGGCTTCTACGACCGGCTGCCGGCCGCGCGCCATGCGGCGATCGAGGCGGGGCTGCTCGATCGCGATACCGTACGCACCGCGGCGCTCGCGCACGACGTCTGTCCGTATTACCTGGCGCAGGAGCTTGCACGCTGGTCGGACATGATGATCGGCGACTACAACTACTACTACGACGGCAGCGCGATGCTGCACACGCTCGCGCAGCAGAATCAGTGGCGGGTCGGCGTGCTCGTCGACGAAGCGCACAACCTGCTCGACCGCGCGCGCAAGATGTACAGCGCGTCGCTCGATCCGTTCGCGTTCGCGGCTGCGCGCGAAGCCGCGCCTGCCGCGCTGCGCAAGGCGTTCGACCGGCTCGCCCGCGCGTGGGGCACGCTCAATCGCGCGCAGGCCGAGCGCTATGCGGCCTATCCCGAGGTGCCGGGCCCGATCGTGTCGGCCGTGCAAAACCTCGTTGCGGCGATCGGCGAACACCTGACCGACGCACCGCGCGCGAACGGCGACGCGCTGCTGCGCTTTCATTTCGAGGCGATCCAGTTCGGCATGCTGGCCGAAGCATTCGACAGCGCATCGATCTTCGACGCGACGCTGCATGGCGAACCGATGCCGCGCCAGCCAGTACTCGACGGCGTCGCGACGGCCGGCCGCCGGCGTCGCGTCCAGTCGGCGCTGTGCGTGCGCAACGTGATCCCGGCCGGTTTCCTCGCGCCGCGCTACGAAGCCGCGCGGGCGACCGTGCTGTTCTCGGGCACGCTGAGCCCGTTCCATTTCTACCGCGACACGCTGGGGCTGCCCGGCGACACGGGCTGGCTCGACGTCGACGGGCCGTTTCGCGCCGAGCAACTGACGGTGCGCGTGGCAAGCCACGTGTCGACACGCTGGCGCGACCGCGATCGCTCGCTCGAGCCGATCGCCGACCTGATCGCCGCGCAATACGCGGCACGGCCCGGGAACTATCTCGGCTTCCTGAGCAGCTTCGACTACCTGGGGCGCGTGGTCGCGCTGATGCAGACGCGCCATCCGGACGTTCCCGTGTGGGCGCAGGCGCCCGGCATGGCCGAAAGCGAACGCGACGCGTTTCTCGCACGCTTCGACGCCAGTGGACGCGGCGTGGGCTTCGCGGTGCTGGGCGGGGCCTTCTCGGAAGGCGTCGATCTGGTGGGCGAGCGGCTGATCGGCGCGTTCATCGCGACGCTCGGGCTGCCGCAGGTCAACGACATCAACGAGCAGATGCGGCGCGCGATGGAAGCTCGCTTCGGCAACGGTTACGACTACATGTACCTGTATCCGGGGCTGCAGAAGGTCGTGCAGGCGGCCGGGCGCGTGATCCGCACCGAGCACGACGAAGGCGTCGTGCATCTGATCGACGACCGTTACCGACGGCGCGAAGTGCGCAATCTGCTGCCGCGGTGGTGGCGGATCGGGTGACGCCGGCGCCGGTCGCTACAGCACGTTGAGCATCGCGAGCGCGGCTTCCTGCAGATGCGGCAGCACGCGCCGCACGGCCGCGTCGGTCGTCTCCGCGCCGATCGGCATGTTCGTGCTGAGCGCGGCGACGACTTCGCCGTGACGGTTCTTCAGCGGCACCGCGATCCCGCGTACGCCGACCTGCAATTGCTGCTCGATCGCCGCGTAGCCGGCGTCGCGCGCCTGGTCGACCTGTTCGAGCAGCCGCGCCTTGTTGGTGATCGTGTGCGGCGTGAACGGCGGCAGCTCGGTCTCGTCGAGCCACGCGCGCACGGCTTCGCGATCGGGATGATGGGCGAGCAGCACGACGCCGGGCGACGTCAATGGCGCCGGCACGCGCGCGCCGAGCACGAAGCCCGTCGTCATCACGCGCGACACGCCGTTGCGGGCGATGAACACGAGCTCCCAGCCGTCGAGCACGCTGACGTACGCCGATTCGTTCAGCGATGCGCTCAGTTGCTGGAGATAAGGCTGGACCGTGCGCGGCAGCCGTGCCGAATCGAAGTACGACCAGCCGACCCGCAGCACGCGCGGCGTGAGGCCGTACAGCTTGCCGTCGGTGTACACGTAGCCGAGCGATTCCAGCGTCAGCAGGTAGCGCCGCGCGGCGGTGCGCGTGAGGCCGGTGCGTGCGGCGGCCTGCGTAGGCGTCATGCGCGCGTGCTGGCTGTCGAATGCCTCCAGGATCATCAGGCCTTTTTCGAGGCCGGCAATCCAGTCGCGTCGGTCGAGGTCGGGCTTTTTCGTCATGGGCGGCGCGCGGGTAGATGCGCGGTGTTCGCGCAGGAGTGGGCGATTATCGCGCGAGTGGTGGGGTAACGGGAAATCGGTCGATCCGCCATCCTTGTCCGCTGGATAGCGGCAGATATAGAGTCGACGACATCTATTCAAGGAGGTCGTATGCGGGTTGCGAAGTGGGGGAATAGTCTGGCCGTGCGCCTTCCGGCCGGTCTGGTCGATGAGTGGGGGCTGCGTGAAGGCGACGAAGTCGAAATCGTCGTTTACCGTGCAGGTGCTTTGGCTGAGAGCCGCAACGCGAGCCCCGAAGCAATTCTCCTGCCGTTGAGGCGTTTCAGAGGCAAGCTGCCAGGCGATTTCAGGTTCAGGCGGAACGACGCAAACGAGTCGGATTGAGTCGACTCGTTCAAGCGCCGGGACGCAGCCGCGGCGCGGTCCAGCTTACTTGTGTTCGTGGCGGAGCGAGGCAATGCGCCATCGCGCGTCGATCACGCACCACTGCTCGACGAAATCGAAGCGGGAATCGATTGCCTGGTTGATTCGTACCGTCCCGATGCCCGTTATCGTCGCCCGTTGTCCGCGCGTAACGATTTGCATGGTTTCGTCCCGATCTGCGATACCGGATCTGTTCGATGCACGTTCGGCCGCTACGACGCGCATTCGCGCAAGAAATTGCGCTTTCGTGCGAATGTGAGCTTCGTGCAGGACAAAGAAGTTCGGGTTTGCGACGAAATCGAGCTGTCCGACATCGGCGTGACGATACGCGTCGATCCAGACGTCGCGCATCTGCGCCAGGGTGAATCGGGGTTCCATAGGCGGTGCATTGTCCTGCTGGAGCGCGGGTGCGCGGTTTTTTGGCGCTATCCGCCGGGGTCAGGAAGGCAGCCTATGGCCGGGCTCATGCTTGGGCAATTGGACAGGTCTGAATCCTGGTTATGCCGTGAGCGGGAAAATGCCGGCAGGGCGCGGGAGTAGACGTCCCGATGACGCATCGTCGGGCTGGCGCTGACTGCGGGGAAGAGGCGTGAAGCAGCACGCAGTGTGCTGCCGTAAGCGATGACAACCGATGGCAGAACGCTGCGCGGCCGCGCATGGAAGCGGCCGATACGGCATGAAAAGCCGAGGAACCGGATGCGACGCGACCGTTACGCGCGTCGCATCCGTCATGACCTTACTCGCTGCTCGTCCACTCGACGTTCGCGCCGACCGAACGCAGGTTCTCGACGAAATGCGGATGCGCGCGGCGGATCGGCAGCGCGTTCATGATTTCCGAGCGGCCTTCGATGCTCGCGGCCACCATCAGCAGCGCGATCGCGACGCGAATGATGTACGGGCTCTCGACGCGCGCCGGCGTCAGTTGCAGCCCGCCGAACGTGATCAGCCGGTGCGGGTCGGACAACAGCACGTGCGCGCCGAACTTCGACAGTTCGCCGGACCAGCCGAGCGCGCCGTCGTAGACCTTGTTCCAGAACATCGCGCTGCCTTCCGCGCGCACGCCGAGCGCGATGAAGATCGGCAGCAGGTCGACCGGCAGGTACGGCCACGGTGCGGCTTCGACCTTGGTCAGGATGTTCTGCGTGAACGGCCGGCGCACGCGCAGCGGGCCGTCGCGTTCCGCGCGCGACCAGCCGTCGCGGTGCGTGACGGTCACGCCGAATTTCGCGAACGTGCGGTCGATCAGCGGGAAATGCTCGGGCGACGAGTTGCGCACCGTGATGTCGCCGCCGGTGATCGCGCCGAGCGCGAGGAACGTCGCGATCTCGTGGAAATCCTCGGCGAAGCGGAACTCGCCGCCGCCGAGCTTGCCGCCGCCCGTCACGCATAGCCGCGACGTGCCGATGCCCTCGATCGCGACGCCGATCATCGCGAGGAACTGGGAGAACTCCTGCACGTGCGGCTCGGAGGCCGCGTTCATCAGCGTCGACGTGCCGTTCGCGGCCGTCGCGCACAGCGCGAAGTTCTCGGTGGTCGTCACCGACGCGTAGTCGAGCCAGTGATCGTTGGCCGTCAGCGGGCCGTCGGTACGGACGATCAGCGAATCGGGCGTGCGCTCGATGTGCGCGCCGAAACGTTCGAACACCTCGACGTGCGGATCGATCTCGCGCACGCCGAGCGTGCAGCCTTTCACGTCGTTCTCGAGGCGCGCGACGCCGAAGCGTGCGAGCAGCGGCGGAATCAGCATGATCGACGAACGCATCGCTTCGGGCAGCCGATGGACCGCCGGATCGAACTTGGTGTTGCGATGGTGAAGCTCGAGCAGACCCGTCGTGAAATCGACCGACACGTCGCTGCCGAGCGTGCGGAAGATGTCGAGGATCTTGCGCACGTCGGTGATGTCCGGCACGCCAACGAGGCGCAGCGGCTGATCGGTCAACAGGGTGGCGCACAGAATCGGCAGGACGGCGTTCTTGTTCGCGGACGGCTTGATGTCCCCGCGCAGCGGAGTGCCGCCGTGGACGATGAGATTCGACATGATATGGGGGCGTATCGGTGACTGACGTAGGCCCATATGATGCCATTGGTCGGCACGCGGCGTGGCATGTTCCGACGGGAAAAGGGGGAATCGGCGCGCGTAACTGACAGTGTTTGACGTCGCGCCCGAGAGGCGACTGGTCGAATGTCGTCCGGCATGGAGAAATGGCCGGCCGCGACTCGGGCCGGCCACGCGCACATTACCTCATCGCGCCGCCCGCATCCGCGCGGCGACCACCAGCGAGATCAGGCAACCGACCGCCAGGTAGCCGGCGACGAGGTGCCACGAACCGCCGGCCACGCTGACGAGGCCGACCGCGATGAACGGCGTGAACCCGCCGCCGACGACGCTCGCGAACTGGTAGCCGACACCCGCGCCGCTGTAGCGGTATTCGGCGCCGAACAGCTCGGTGAACAACGGCTGCTGGACGCTCACGACCATGTCGTGCGCGGCGTTCGCCAACAGGATCGAGAAGATCACGATCCACGCGATCGACCGCGCTTCCAGCGCGACGAAGAACGGCACCGCCGACGCAAGACCGATCAGCGCGCCGATCAGGTAGATACGGCGCAGGCCGTAGCGATCGGCCAGCCACGCGAAGCAGGGGATCGTCACGCAGCTCACCGCGCCCACCAGCAGGCCGATGTTCAGGAACAGGTCGCGCGACATGCCGAGGTTCGTCGTCGAATAGCTGAGCGCGAACGCGGTGACGATGTACATCGTGAACAGCTCGGCAAGCCGCAGTGCAACGATCAGCAGGAACGCCTTCGGGTGGCGCGTCAACGCTTCCAGCACCGGCAGGCGGAGCTTGCGGTTGCCGTGCTCGACCTTCTCGACGAACTCCTGCGATTCGTCCATGTTCTTGCGCACCCACAGCCCGATCAGCACCAGCACGATGCTGAACACGAACGGCAGGCGCCAGCCCCACGACTTGAACGCGGCCTCGCCGAGCGTATGACTGAGGATCGAGACGATGCCGGTGGCCAGCACGAGCCCGACGCCGTAGCCGACCTGCACGCCGCTGCTGTAGAACGCCTTCTTCTGCTTCGGCGCGCTCTCGACCGCCATCAGCGCCGCGCCGCCCCATTCGCCGCCGACCGCGAAACCCTGGATCGCGCGCATCAGCACCAGCAGCACGGGCGCCCACCAGCCGATCGTCGAGAACGCCGGCAGTAGGCCGATCGCGACCGTCGACAGCCCCATCAGCATCACGGTCAGCACGAGCATCCGCTTGCGGCCGAGCCGGTCGCCGTAGTGACCGAACACGATGCCGCCGAGCGGCCGGAACAGGAAGCCGACGCCGAAGGTGGCGAACGCCGCGAGCGTGCCCATCGTCGGACTGACTTTCGGGAAAAACTCGGAATTGAACACCAGCGCGGCGACGATCCCGTACAGCAGGAAGTCGTACCAGTCGACGACGGCGCCGACGAAGCTGCCGATCGCGGCCTTGCGGGCCTGGCTGCGCGCACGGGCGCCGGCGGCGGCGTCGAGGGTGTCGAAGGTGGGGGTCATGGCGATGTCTCCTGGCACGGCGCATCGTGGATCGTGGCGGCGCCGCGTCCGATGCTGCATTGAAGTCGATGGGTGAACGGAGAATAGGGCGCGGACCGCGCGGCGGCAATTGGCCAATCGGATAAAGTGCGCGATTATCGTTCAAATCCGTGCGATTATCGAACGCTTTCCGGGTTTGCACTAGGCGGTGCGACGATATCCCGTTCGGCCGGGGTGTGCCGCCGTGAACGATCTGGTTAAAATCTGCAGCATCGACAACTCGCCCGTTCGGGGCGGAGGCGAGGCCGCCACATCGGCCGCGCATGCCGCACGCGACAGGCCCGATTCCCCATCGACCGCATGCCCCCGGAGACTGGAATGCCCGGCAATTCCCACCCCTTGTCCAGCGATACGCCGCCCGTCGCCGATCCGGCCGCCAATCCGCTCGGGATGGCCGGCCTCGAATTCGTCGAATTCGCGGCGCCCGTGCCGGACGCGCTCGCGCAACGCTTCGAGCAGCTTGGGTTCAAGGCGATCGCGCGGCACGTCAGCAAGAACGTCACGTTGTACCGGCAGGGGCAGATGCATTTCCTGATCAACGCCGAGCCCGATTCGTTCGCCGCGCGCTATGCGGAGGAGTACGGGATGGGCGTCTGCGCGATCGGGCTGCGGGTGGCGAATGCCCGGCGCGCGTTCGAACGCGCGATCCAGCTCGGAGCATGGGCGTTCGAAGGCGAAAAGGTCGGCGTCGGCGAGCTGAAGATCCCTGCCATCCAGGGCATCGGCGATTCGCACCTGTATTTCGTCGACCGCTGGCGCGGGCGGGACGGCCAGCGCGGCGGCGTCGGCGACATCTCCATCTTCGACATCGATTTCCGGCCGATCGACATCGCGACCGCGCATACCGATCTCGACTGCGCGGGCGTCGGCCTGCAGCAGGTCGACCACTTCACGCAAACGGTCGGCGCGGGACGGATGCAGGAGTGGCTGGATTTCTACCACGACCTGCTGCATTTTCGCGAGATCCACCAGATCGACGCGCACTGGCATGTGTCGGAGGAATCGCGCGTAATGGTGTCGCCGTGCGGCGCGGTCCGGATTCCGGTCTACGAGGAAGGCACGCGGCGTACCGACCTGATGCATGCGTACCTGCCCGACCATCCGGGCGAGGGCGTGCAGCACGTCGCGCTGGCCACCGACGACATCCTGTCGTGCGTCGATGCCCTGCGCGCGAACGGCGTCGAGTTCATCGAGCCGCCTGCACGCTATTACGACGACGTCGATGCGCGGCTGCCCGCGCATGGTGTCGATCTCGACGCGCTGCGCCGCCGCGCGGTGCTGGTCGACGGCGAGATCGGCAGCGACGGCGTGCCGAGGCTGTTCTTCCAGACCTTCGTCAAACGCCGCCCCGGCGAGATTTTCTTCGAGATCGTGCAGCGCAAGGGGCACCACGGGTTCGGCGAGGGCAACCTCGCGGCACTCGCCCGCGCGCGCGACGCCGGGTGAACGATCTGCGCCGGCGGCCGGCAAGCGGTTCGGCGCGGGGGCATTCGATGTCCGTATCTGCGACGACGTAACTGCTTCGATCCTGTCAGGGCTACCCGTCGACCAAGGGTCGAAGTACTGCAGCAAAGACCGACAGCCCGTCGCGGCCGGTCGATTCATCACGCCGGATCGGCCGCCGCGAGGTTGCGGCTTTGCCGACGCATGCCCGCGAAGATCGCGTCTGCCACGTCCGCGGGAAAGTCCGGCGGGATCTGCGCGGCGGCTTCGGCAATCGCGGGCTCCGTCCGTGCTGCGACGGCCGCCATCGCGGCCCGCACATTGTCTTCGGTCAGGCCGACACGACGGCCCTGTGCGATCCAGTGGCGCGGCTGGATTTCACCGATCACGTAGTGCCGGTTCTTCCCGCAGACGGCCATCGCCAGGCGGGCGCGGCGCGGCGGGATCTGGTTGCGGCGCGTACCGATGATCGGATGCGCGGACAGCACGTCGTACAGCGGCGTGCTGCGATATGCATTACCGGGCAGGTGCGCGATGCTGAAGTTCTTCGCGTGGCCGTCGATCGCCGCCAACACCCAGAATACAAGCTGTGCGACGAAGAAATTCATCCGGTCGCGCGAAGCGTCGGCCGAATTCGCGAGGATGCCCATGATCGTCTCGATGCCGGGGCCGCCGTCCGTTTCGTATTTCGCCCCCGACGGCGTGCCGGTCGCCTGACACATGTCCTCCTGCGGCAGCCGCAGGATCCACGAGCCGTCGCGCGACGGGCGACGGTCGAAGCGCTCGACGATGAGTGCCTTCTGATCGTCGAACCGGCCGATTTCGCACGGCGCGACCGACAGGCCGTACGCGGCGACAAGCTTCGAGCACAACCATTCGTTTTCGACGGACGTGCGCATGTCGGCCTGCATGTTGCCGACGCGCCCGAGCGGCAGCTTGAAGATGTGGGTCGTCGGCGTGCTGCCCGACGGCCGCAGCCAGCGGTTGCGCTGACGCAGCAGCGCGGTCTTTTCCTGCGCGCCGGCAATCGACAGGCGCAGGTCGCCGTCCGGTTCTCCGCTGCCGGGCAGTGGCGTGGCGGTCGCGTGGCGCAGCACATCGGCAACGGCTGCGTCGTCGAGCGGCGCGCCTTCGATTGCCTCGAGATCGACCGGGGTCTCGTCGGGCGGCAGCATTTGAATCGCGCCGACGCAATCGCGGCCGATCGACGCGAGCAATTCGAACGGCGCTATCGATCGGAGCCGGTAACGCTGCGCGATGCGGCGGCGGATCGGCTCGCTGTCCGGCAGCAGGTTGTCGAAGTAGTCGGCCACGATCGCGCCTTGGTGCGGCTGGTTGCCGGGCGTGAAGGGCAGCGACAATGACAGTGGCCGGCCCTGGGGATCATCGAGCCAGTCCGGCAGGTAGACGAGACGCTCGACCCCGCGCCGGATTTCCCAGTAGCCGACAGGAATGCCGTTCATCCACAGGTCGAGCCGGTCGCTGCGGGCGCGTGCGACCATCGTCACCAGTCCTCCCGCTTCGAGACGCGTGGCGTGGTCCGAGTCGTCGCTGTCGGGCGCCTCCGCGCAGCGCCGACGGCGGTCCCGGTCGGGGTTTTGGCGGCCGTGGTGCCGCGCTTGCCCGCGACCGGCTTGCGGCGCGCCACCGGTTCGGCAGCGGAAGCCGAATCGGCCGCTTCCGCCGGTGCATCCCGCTCGTCGAGGCTGAGCATCATGCGAACGCCAAGCGCGTTCATCACCTTGAAAAGCCGTTCGATGCTGACCGCCGACGGGTTGGCTTCGAGCTGAGCATAAGATTGCTGGGTGATGCCGAGGCGAGCGGCCAGTTGCGCCTGCGTGAGCCCCGCGGATTTGCGGAAGCCGACGAGGATCGGACGCAACTGGGTCAGGGTCTGGACAGGAAAAGCCATCGGGCGCTCCGCGAGATGACAGGTGATCGTTTGTAATCGGAAAATACAGTCTATGACATGTATCGTCAAAATACAAACCATAGGCTGTATTAACAAAAAACAAACAATAACCTGTTACGCGGAACCCGATCGATCATCCCGCTTGCGGTTGTCGCGTACGACGCCCGCGAAGCATACGTGTGCGTCGTGGCACGCCATGCAAGACGTCCCGATACTCGATCGCGCGAAACTGTCCCATGCTGTATGCCATGGCCGTTGCTCGGCGGCACTCGTGTGGATTCTGCTCGGGAGTGTCGCGTCGTTCGGAGAGGTAGCAGCATCGATGCGTCACGCACTACATGGCGATGGCGACATCACGCAAAAGAGGCTCGCGGGATGCGAGCCTCTTCTTTATTTCCGTGCCGTCGATCAGACGTCTCGGAGCATCAACGAGCGGCTCGGCTCCCCCCGTTCACGACCCGCGCGTCGAGCGATTCGCCCAATCGGCCCGTGCCGGCCACTGCGCACAGCCGCGCCGGATGAATCCGACACCCGTGCGAATCACGAGCGCGCCGATCGCGAACGCGGCCAGATCGTCCAGCCGGCCGAAGCCGACCAGCGCCGCACTCATCGCGAGCGCCGCGAGCAACGACGACAGCGCATCGGTCCGCACGTGCCAGCCGCTTGCCTCGAGCAGCGCGGAGCCGGTCTCGCGTGCCTTGCGCAGCATCCAGTACGACAGCACGGCCTTGCCGGCGAGTGTGACGGCAACCAGCGCGAGCGCGGTCGCGCCCGGCTGCACGACGGGTGGCGTATCGAACCGGGTCGTTGCATGCCAGATCATCTGCGCGCCGGTTACGGCCAGCAACGCACCGAGGCCCGCGAGCGCGAGCGGCTCGTAAGTCGGCCGACGTGCCGGCGGCAAGCGCGCGTCGAGCCGACAGGCGACGAGGATCAGCGCATCGGCCGCCAAGTCGATCGCGGCGTGTGCGACGTCCGCGAGCAACCCCGACGAATGCGCGGACCATGCCGCCGCCGTCTCGACGGCGAGCAGCAGCAGGTTGATCGCGAGGCTGACGGCGAGGGCGCGGGACGTGGCTGCGTAAACGTGGGGCGTGGTGCGCGACGGGCGCTGCATGGCGGATCGCTTGTCGGAATCGGGGACGAGTTCGGACGTTACCGGCCGACGGTGGCACGCAAATGACAGACGAAACCACGGCGCCGGGACAGGATTCGGCGCACGACGATCCGCCGGCCGGTAACCCACCGCGCTCACCGCTTTCGATCGCGCTGAAAAAATTACAGCGCACGTTCGTTCGATAGCGAATTCAGCGGCATCGCATGACGCTGCAGCCCCATCGACGCAAGCCGCACAATGGCGTACCAAAGCGTGATGAGCGACGCTGCCGGCGTGCGGTCAGGACCGTGGTTTGCTTTCGCGACAGCCCGGCAGGTTGGCCCAGACGGCGTATCGAGGGAGTTCCTCGGCCATCGGACACCGTCAGGCGACGAAACGCATTGCCCACTCGCTTCAGCAGCCGATGCACGACAGCCAACGCCTTTCCCCGTCCGACACGATGCGTGAGTCAAGCACGATCGTCGTCAGTCGCGTCGTTCATCCGGGGCGGGAAAGGCAATTCGATCACTGGGCGCGCGAGATCGACGCGGCGGCGCGGCGTTACCCGGGGCACCTCGGAAACGTTCGCCTGAGCGATTCGAGCGGCATCAACTACCTGATTTACCGCTTCGACTCGCCGGCGCACCTGCATGCGTGGGTGTCCTCCGGGGAACGGCGAAAGCTGATTGCGAAGGGCGACGAGATATCGGACGAACATCGCGACGCCGCGGTCGGCATGGATGCGTGGTTCGCGATCGCCGGCAAGCCCGCTACACCGAAGTGGAAGACGTTTCTCGTGACGTGGCTGGCCGTCTACCCGGTCCTGCTGTCGATCACGTACCTACTGAATGCGCTCCTGCCAGCGTTGGAGCGTCCTGTCCAACTCGCGCTCAGCTCTGCGCTGCTGACCTCATCGCTGACCTGGATCATCATGCCGCTCCTCACGAGGCAACTTCGGCCATGGCTGCTCCGGGGCGTGAAACAGGTCGAGAGCCTGAGCGACCGACACAGCAACGGATGACGACCCATGCAGAATGAACCATCGATGTCAGGGATGCCGGCGCCCGGCCTGCCGGCCGGTTTCGATCGACGCTTCAGCCGACGCTACGCGCAGGTCGATGACGTGCGCCTCCATTACGTGACCGGCGGCCCGGACGACGGCGAGCTGGTGGTTCTGCTGCACGGCTGGCCGCAAACCTGGTACACGTGGCGTCACGTGATGCCGGTGCTGGCGCAAGAGGGATATCGGGTCGTCGCGGTCGACTACCGCGGCGCGGGCGAATCCGACAAGCCGCTCGGCGGCTACGACAAAGCCTCGATGGCGGGCGACATCCGCGCACTCGTTCGCCAACTCGGCGCGACGCGCATCCACCTCGTCGGCCGCGACATCGGCGTGATGGTGGCGTACGCATACGCCGCGCAACGGCCTGCCGAGATCGTGAAGCTTGCGATGCTCGACGTTCCGGTGCCGGGCACGCGCATCTGGGACGAAGCGAAGGCCCGTGCCGATCCGCAGATCTGGCATTTCGGATTGCATCAGCAGCGCGATATCGCCGAACTGCTGATTGCGGGCAAGGAGCACGCCTACATTCTCGATTTCTACAAGAAGAGGGCCCATGTCGCGTTGTCGAACGACGATATCGCCGTCTACGCCGACGCTTATGCGGCGCCGGGCGCGCTACGCGCCGGGTTCGAACTCTATCGCGCGTTCCCGCAGGACGAGACGCAGTTCAAGGCGTTCATGAAGCACAAGCTCCCGATGCCGGTGCTCGCGCTCGCCGGCGACAAGAGCAACGGCGCCAAGGAATTCGACATGGCGAAGGAACTGGCGCTGGATGTGCGCGGAGCCGTTGCGCCGAATACGGGCCATTGGCTGCCGGACGAGAATCCGGCCTTCCTGACGCGCCAGTTGCTCGATTTCTTCAGGGAGCCCGCGCCAAACCGTTGAAGGCCGCTGCCGTGACCCGTCGCGCTTCTGGCCGCCAGCGCGCGTGCTGGTTTGGTAGGGCGCGCATGGTGCTCCGCATCCGGTGCGACAGCGCGGCTTCGCCGGCGAATGTCGCGGCGCGCAGTACGGCGCGGCCATAACCGGCGTCGGACGCATCGTCCGGGATCACGTCGAATTCCGCGTGCGGCCGAATTCCGCGTGCTTCGTACGATACGCCGGCCGCATCGCGCGTCACGTGATTCGCGATGCCCATCATCCAGCCGTTATCCCACCGTTCGGCAATCCCGTCGCCAAAGCCGCCGCGGGCAACGCGCCCTGCGTGATCTGGCCGGCCGCGTCGCATGCGGCGGCGTGCGCATCACCCGCACCACCAGGTATTCGCCAGCGCCGGCCATCCGTTTTTCCATCGTTGCCCCGGCCAAGCAACGCAAAGTGGCCCGCTTCGAATCGCGCAATGTTGACGTTTTTCGAGGCGGTTGCAGCGGCGTTGTTGCTCGGCACCAAGCTGGGCGAAGGCGGGGCGGCCAACAGCACAGCGCGAAGGGCCGATATCAGACCGGGAATCTTTTATCTCGACATTATAGAAATAATGTCAAATTCAATTATTCGATTGATTGGATATTTGACGGTTTACGTTATATTATTTACGGAATTTACCTCAGAGCCCGCCATGTCCGATCTCGCCGCCGACGAATCCCGCCTGACCGCCGAAATCGAGCGTCTCAAGGCCGACTTTCCGAAAACGCGCGAGCTGTACCGCGAAGCCTGCGCACTGCTGTTCTTCCGCTTCGGCATCACGCCGACGGCGAATCGCCTGTACCAGCTCGTTCGCAAGGGCAGCATGAGCACGCCGACGGCTGTCCTCGGCGAGTTCTGGGCCGAGCTGCGGGAAAAGAGCCGGGTGCGCATCGAGCATCCGGACCTGCCGGCCGATCTGCAGGCAGCGGCCGGCGAACTGGTCGCGGCGCTGTGGAACCGGTCGAGTACCGACGCGGCCGCAGCACTCGATGCGCTGCGCGCGGAAGTCGAGGCCGAGCGGGCGGCGGCGCAAGCGGAAGTCGCGACGCTGCAGGCCGAACTGGCCCGCACCGAAACCGCGCTGGAGCAACGCACGGCCGCGCTGCTGGCCGCGCAGGTTCGCATTCAGGAACTCGAGCAGGCGAGGGCGGCGGACGATGCCTCTCACCAAGCGCTAAAAGCGGAGATCGAACGCCTGAAGGCCGACAACGCGGAGGGCGACCGCGCGCTCGCCGAGGCCCGCGCGGATTTCACCACCCAGCTCGACCGGTTGCGCGACGACGCGGGCCGCGCCGAGGAGCGCCTGCGCGCATCGGAGAAGCGGGCGCTTCAGGAAATCGACCGCGAGCGGCTCGCGGCCGCGCGCTTGCAAAAGGAACTCGACGCGGCGACATCGCGCGCGGAACAGCGCGATGCGCAGCAGCGGAAGGACACGGCCGCGCTACAGGCCCAACTCGGCGACGCGCTGCATCGCTGCGGCGTGCTCCAGGGGCAGCTCGATGGCGCACTGGCGACCGACGCGGCGCGCAGCCGCGAACTTGAGGCGCTGAGGCGCGAGATGGCGGCGCTCATGCGCCGGCCACCGTTGCGCGGCGTCAAGACCGTCCCGGCCGCCGAACGCAGCGAGCGGAGGGCGCGGACGAGAAAGCGTGCCGACGAAGCGCCGCGCTGACAACGAAACCGAGTCGCCGATATGACGCGCCGCACGCAGCCGGCACGAGCAGGCGAGAGCCGCGCCGACCAGGCATTGGGCGCGCGACGGGGATCGGGTAAAGTGCCGCTCAACATGCCGGTTCGACGTTACTAGACGACCGGTCTAATCGTTGCTACCATACGCCATCATGAATGCATCTTCAGGCGCCGAAGTCCGCCAGCACATCCTGAACATCGCGAAGCCGATCATGCTCCACAAGGGGTTTTCGGCGGTCGGTCTGAACGAGATTCTCGCCGCGGCGGGCATCCCGAAGGGCTCGTTCTATCATTACTTCGGCTCGAAAGAGGCATTCGGCGAAGCGCTGCTCGAATCGTATTTCGAAGGCTATCTCGCGCATCTCGACAACCTGCTCAAGCAGCAGGCCGGCACGGGCGCCGAGCGCCTGATGACGTACTGGGGCAACTGGCTGCACACGCAATGCGCGGACGATCCGGAAGGCAAGTGCCTCGCGGTGAAGCTCGGCGCGGAAGTGTCGGATCTGTCGGAAGCGATGCGCGCGGTACTGCGGCGCGGCACTAGCCAGATCATCGAGCGGCTCGCCGGCGGCATCGAGGCGGGGCTCGCCGACGGTTCGCTGAGCGGCGTCGACGATCCGTCGTACACCGCCGCGATCCTGTACGAGCTGTGGCTGGGCGCGACGCTGCTGGAGAAGATTCACCGCGACCGCAAACCGCTCGAAAGGGCGATGGCCGAAACGCGGCGCATGCTGAACCTGCCGCCGGCCGCGCATGACGGAGCACAGTCGTAATCCGGGCGCGCAGGGGCGCGCCTTGTTTTTACCCCAACTCTAGACGACTGGTCTACTCAATCATTCATGACGAACGCTTCAAGCCGAACGCTTCACACCGCGTTACGCTGTCCCGATCGTTCCAACCGCCTGCTTGCGACCGCACCGGCCCGCCCGCCGATGCCGCCGCGGGCGCGCACTTCCTGCTGGTCCATCCCTGATCCGATCGTGCCCACGACGCACGTTCATTCCTGTTGACGGAGGCTCACATGCCGCAAAGCAAGACCGCAAACCGCCAGATCGTCCTGAATTCGCGCCCGGTCGGCGCACCGACACCGGACAACTTCCGCGCCGAAACCGCTGACGTGCCGGTCCCCGGCCCTGGTCAGGTGCTGCTGCGCACCGTCTGGTTGTCGCTCGACCCGTACATGCGCGGCCGGATGAGCGATGCGCCGTCCTATGCGCCGCCGGCCGAACTGGGCCAGCCGATGGTCGGCGGCACGGTCAGCCGCGTGGTGTCGTCGAACCTGCCGGCGTTTCGCGAAGGCGATCTCGTCGTCGCCGGGGCCGGCTGGCAGGACTACGCGCTGTCCGACGGGCGCGACCTGATCCCGCTCGGCCGCGACTTCGCGCACCCGTCGTACGCGCTCGGCGTGCTCGGCATGCCGGGCTTCACCGCGTACACGGGACTGCTGAAGATCGGCGAACCGAAGGCCGGTGAAACCGTGGTCGTCGCGGCCGCGAGCGGCGCAGTCGGCGCGGTGGTCGGCCAGATCGCCAAGCTGAAGGGTTGCCGCGTGGTCGGCGTCGCGGGCGGCGCCGACAAGTGCGCATACGTGACCGGCACACTCGGCTTCGACGCATGCGTCGACCACCACGACCCGGCGTTTGCCGCGAAGCTGAAGGACGCGTGCCCGAACGGCATCGACGTCTATTTCGAGAACGTCGGCGGCGCCGTGTTCGACGCGGTATGGCCGCTGCTGAACGACCATGCGCGCGTGCCCGTCTGCGGCATCATTGCGCATTACAACGATGCGGCCTACGACGACAAGGCGCTGTCGACCGGCCGTGACCGCGTGCCGGCGTTGATGGGCGCGATCCTGCGCAAGCGTATCCGCGTGCAGGGTTTCATCATTCTCGATCACTATGCAACCGGCTATGCGCCGTTCCTGAAGGACATGAGCGAGTGGGTCGCGCAGGGCAAGGTGAAGACGCTCGAGGACGTCGTTCCCGACCTCGCCGACGCGCCGCAAGCGCTGATCGGCTTGCTCGCCGGCAAGAATTTCGGCAAGGTCGTCGTGCGTGTCGGCCCGGACGAGCTGGCCTGATCCCGCCGCTCGACGACATACGACCGTTGCACGCTGGCGTCGCACGACGCCGGCTTGTGGCATGCTCGTTTCCGTTTTCAAAGGAGTGAAAAATGGCGCTTCACGTGATTGCTTCGCTGTTCCTGAAACCCGAACACGCGCAGGCTGCCGAGGCCGAGCTGCGCAGCATGGTCGCCAAGACGCGCACCGAACCGGGCAACCGGCGCTACGACCTGTTCCGCGAGCAGGACGGTTCGCCGAATCTGCATCTGTACGAGATCTACGACGACCAGGCGGCGTTCGACGCGCACCTCGCGAGCCCGTATTTCGGCGAGTTCCGCACGAAGTCGGCCGACTGGTTCACCGCACCGCCGCTCATCAAGGTGCTGGCGGGCATCGACGTGGCCGAGTAACGACACAGCACGCAACACCACCGCCGCGGCCCGCCCGCACCCGGGCCGCGCGGCACCCGTTGCGCACGACGCAACGGCGATGATGACGACCCCATGACGCAGCGCGCGTCGTTCGCGCCGCTCCCCCAATACAACGGCCCCGGAGGCTGAATGATCACCCTCAACATCAACGGCGAAACCCGCTCGGTCGACGCCCCCGACGACATGCCCTTGCTCTGGGTGCTGCGCGACGTCGTCGGCCTGACCGGCACCAAGTTCGGCTGCGGGATCGCGCAATGCGGCGCATGCACGGTGCATCTCGACGGCGTGGCCGCGCGTTCGTGCGTGCTGCCGGTCGCCGCCGTCGCGGGCCGCAAGATCACGACGATCGAAGCCGTCGGCGCGACGCCGGCCGGCCACAAGGTCCAGCAGGCGTGGCGCGAGCTCGACGTCGTCCAGTGCGGCTACTGCCAGTCGGGGCAGGTGATGGCCGCCACCGCGCTGATCGCGTCGAACCCGAACCCGAGCGACGCCGACATCGACGCGGCCATGGCCGGCAACATCTGCCGCTGCGGCACGTACCACCGGATTCGCGCGGCCGTCAAACAAGCCGCGAAGGAGGCCTGACATGTCGCGAGGACTGATCGAAGCAGGTCGGGCGACTGCGGGCGTATCGCGCCGGTCGTTTCTGAAACTCGGCATGTCGCTCGGCGCGGCCGCCGGCGGCGGCTTGCTGCTCGGCTTCAGCCTGCCGGCGGCGGGCGACGATGCGCGCCGCTCGGTGATCGGCGGTGACGCAGCCGAACCCGCGCAGCCCGGCGTGTTCGCGCCGAATGCGTTCGTGCAGATCGACCGCGCCGGCAAGGTCACGCTGGTGATGCCGAAGGTCGAGATGGGGCAGGGGGTCTATACGGCGCTGCCGATGCTGATCGCGGAAGAACTCGAAGTGCCGCTGTCGAGCGTGACGCTCGATCATGCGCCGCCGAACGAGAAGCTGTTCCTCGATCCGCTGCTCGGCGGCCAGCTCACCGGCGGCTCGACGTCGGTACGCTACGCGTGGGACCCGCTGCGCCAGGCGGGCGCCACCGCGCGCACGCTGCTGGTCTCGGCGGCCGCGAAGCAATGGAACGTCGATCCGGCGAGCTGCCGCGCGGCGAACGGCGAAGTGCAGCATCCGCCGAGCGGCCGGCGCGCATCGTAT
>NZ_BCPO01000131.1:0-7564 GCF_016586105.1 Burkholderia sp. E168m15 | reverse complement strand
TCGCCAGGTCGTGCGCGTCGACAATGCGGTCGCGGTGGTCGGCGATCACACGTGGGCCGCGAAGCGCGGCGCATCGGCGCTCGTCGTGAAGTGGAACGAAGGCGCGGGCGCGAAGGTGTCGACCAAGGACCTGTTCGCGGATCTCGCGCAGGCGGCGGCGAACGGCAAGGGCGCGGTCGCACGCAAGGAAGGCGACGTCGGCAAGGCGTTCGCGAACGCGAAGACGCGCGTCGACGCCGTCTACGAACAGCCGCTGCTCGCCCACGCGACGATGGAGCCGGTGAACTGCACGGTGCACGTGCGTGGCGACGGCTGCGAGATCTGGGTCGGCACGCAAGTACCGACCCGCGCACGCGACACGGCGCAGCAATTGACCGGGCTGTCGCCGGACAAGATCGTCGTGCACAACCATCTGCTCGGTGGCGGATTCGGCCGACGGCTCGAGACCGACATGATCGGCCAGGCCGTGAAGGTCGGCAAACAGGTCAACGCACCGGTGAAGGTGATCTGGACGCGCGAGGAAGACGTCCAGCACGACATGTACCGGCCGTGCTACCACGACGCGATCTCGGCCGGCCTCGACGCGAACGGCAAACCGGTCGCGTGGCAGCACCGGATCGTCGGCTCGTCGATCCTCGCGCGCTTCGCGCCGCCCGCGGTCAAGGACGGCGTCGATCCCGACGCGGTCGAGGTCGCGGCCGAACTGCCGTACGACCTGCCGAACCAGCTGGTCGACTACGTGCGCCAGGAGCCGCGCCACGTGCCCACCGCGTTCTGGCGCGGCGTCGGGCCGACGCGCAGCACGTTCGTCGTCGAAAGCTTCATCGACGAACTGGCCGCGCAGACCAAGACCGACCCGGTGCAGTACCGCCGCGCGCTGCTCGACAAGACGCCGCGCGCCCGCAACGTGCTCGACGTCGCGACGAAGGCGGCCGGCTGGGGCACATCGCTGCCGAAGGGGCAAGGGCGCGGCGTGTCGGTGATGCACGCGTTCGGCAGCTTCTTCTCGATCGTCATCGACGTCGCGGTGGACGGCGGCGAGGTGCAGGTCAAGCGCGCCGTGTGCGCGGTCGATTGCGGGATGTACGTCAATCCGAACACGATCGAGGCGCAGGTGCAGGGCGGCATCATCTTCGGGATCACGGGCGCGCTGTACGGCGAGATCACGATCGAGGACGGCCGCGTCGTGCAGACCAACTTCAACGACTACCGGATGATGCGAATCAACGAGGTGCCCCCGATCGAAGTCCATCTGGTGAAGAGCGGCGAGGCGCCGGGCGGGATCGGCGAGCCGGGCACGGCCGCGACCGCGGCGGCGCTGTCGAACGCGATCTTCGCGGCCACCGGCACGCGGCTGCGCAAGCTGCCGGTCGGCAACCAGCTGAAAACGGCCTGAGGGGAGGGGACAACGATGCGATATCTCACCCTGAACCTGAACACGCTCCGCGCGTGGCTGTTCGCGCTATCCGCTCTGGTGATCGGCACGGCTGCGCATGCCGCGCAGACGGCGCCCGCCGACAGCGCGCTCGTCGCCCGCGGCGCGTATCTGGCGAAAGCCGGCGACTGCGTCGCGTGCCACACCGCGCCGCGCGGCACGCCGTTCGCGGGCGGCCTGAAGATGGTCACGCCGATGGGCGCGATCTACACGACCAACATCACGCCCGACCCGGAGACGGGCATCGGCGGCTATACCGAAGCGGATTTCGCCAGCGCGTTGCGCAAGGGCGTCGCGAAGGACGGTCATAACCTGTATCCGGCGATGCCGTATCCGTCGTACGCGAAGCTGAAGGACGACGACGTGAAGGCGCTGTATGCGTACTTCATGCACGGCGTCGAACCGGTGAAGCAGGCGAACCGGCCGTCCGACATCCCGTGGCCGCTCAACATGCGCTGGCCGCTCGCGTTGTGGAACGCGGTGTTCCTCGACACGACGCCTTACGCGGACAAGCCGGCCAAGGACGCGATGTGGAACCGCGGCGCGTATCTCGTGCAGGGGCTCGGGCACTGCGGTTCGTGCCACACGCCGCGCGGTGTCGGCTTCCAGGAGAAGGCGCTCGACGAAGGCGGCGCGGCGTTCCTGTCCGGCGCCGCGATCGACAACTGGTTCGCGTCGAACCTGACTGGCGAGCACAACACCGGGCTCGGCCGCTGGAACGAGGCGGACGTCGCGCAGTTCCTGAAGACCGGCGCGAATCAGCACGCGACCGCGTTCGGCTCGATGGTGAGCGTGATCAACCACAGCACGCAGGAACTGACCGACGACGATCTGGCTTCCATCTCGCGCTACCTGAAATCGCTGCCGGCGGCAGGCGGCACGGGCGCGCCGCCGTACCGCTATGATCCGAAGGCGACGCAGGTCGCGCTGGGCCGGCCGGCAGCCGATCCGGGCGCGAAGGTGTATAACGCTTACTGCCTGCATTGCCACGGGGTGGACGGGCGCGGTTATGCGCCGCTGCTCGCGCCGCTCGCCGGCAATCCGAACGTGCTCGAGGCCGATGCGTCGTCGCTGATCAACGTGACGCTGAACGGCAGCGACACGCTCGTGATCGGTGGCGTGCCGTCCGCGTATCCGATGCCGGCGTTCTCGAACCAGTTGAACGACCAGCAGGTCGCCGACGTGCTGACGTTCATGCGCGCCGGCTGGAACAACGGCGCGCCGGCCGTGCAGGCGGCGGACGTCGCGAAACTCCGCAAGGCGACGGCGGCCGCGCACTGAGCGCGGTGCGCTGCAAAAACGACGGCGGCCGGCGTGCCTGCCGTCGACGCCGCCGGGCGCGTGCCTGCCCCGGCGGCGTGGCTTTTTCTGTTTCTGTCAACCGGCGCGCGACCGTTCGCGGCAGCGCGCGTTTTATCGACGCAATGTAGGGGTGTCTGGATGGCTAACGTGACTTATACGGATACGCAACTGCTGATCGACGGCGAGTGGGTCGACGCCGCGAGCGGCAAGACGATCGACGTCGTGAACCCGGCGACCGGCAAGCCGATCGGCAAGGTGGCCCACGCGGGCATCGCCGATCTCGACCGGGCGCTCGCCGCCGTGCAACGCGGCTTCGAGGCATGGCGCAAGGTGCCCGCGCACGAACGCGCGGCGACGATGCGCAAGGCGGCCGCGCTGGTGCGCGAACGCGCCGACACGATCGCGCAGCTGATGACGCAGGAGCAGGGCAAGCCGCTTACCGAAGCGCGCGTCGAAGTGCTGTCGGCGGCCGACATCATCGAATGGTTCGCGGACGAAGGCCGCCGCGTGTACGGCCGGATCGTCCCGCCGCGCAACTTCAATGCGCAACAGACGGTCGTCAAGGAGCCGGTCGGCCCGGTCGCGGCGTTCACGCCGTGGAACTTCCCGGTCAACCAGGTCGTGCGCAAGCTGAGCGCCGCGCTCGCGACCGGCTGTTCGTTCCTCGTGAAGGCGCCGGAAGAAACGCCCGCATCGCCGGCCGCGCTGCTGCGCGCGTTCGTCGACGCAGGCGTGCCGGCCGGCGTGATCGGCCTCGTGTTCGGCGATCCGGCTGAAATCTCGTCGTACCTGATTCCGCACCCGGTGATCCGCAAGGTGACGTTCACCGGTTCGACGCCGGTCGGCAAGCAACTGGCCGCGCTCGCGGGCCAGCACATGAAGCGCGCGACGATGGAACTGGGCGGCCACGCGCCGGTGATCGTCGCCGAGGACGCGGACGTCGCGCTCGCGGTGAAGGCCGCCGGCGGGGCGAAATTCCGCAACGCGGGCCAGGTCTGCATTTCGCCGACGCGCTTTCTCGTGCACAACAGCATCCGCGACGAATTCACCCGCGCGCTGGTCAAGCATGCCGAAGGGCTGAAGGTCGGCAATGGCCTCGAGGAAGGCACGACGCTCGGCGCGCTCGCGAACCCGCGGCGCCTGACCGCGATGGCGTCGGTCGTCGACAACGCGCGCAAGGTCGGCGCGAGCATCGAGACCGGCGGCGAGCGGATCGGCGCGGAAGGCAACTTCTTCGCGCCGACCGTGATCGCGAACGTGCCGCTCGAAGCGGACGTGTTCAACAACGAGCCGTTCGGCCCGGTCGCGGCGATTCGCGGCTTCGACAAGCTCGAGGATGCGATCGCCGAGGCGAACCGTCTGCCGTTCGGTCTGGCCGGCTACGCGTTCACGCGTTCGTTCGCGAACGTGCATCTGCTGACGCAGCGCCTCGAAGTCGGGATGCTGTGGATCAACCAGCCGGCGACGCCGTGGCCGGAAATGCCGTTCGGCGGCGTGAAGGATTCGGGCTACGGGTCGGAAGGCGGCCCGGAAGCACTGGAGCCGTATCTCGTCACGAAGTCGGTGACGGTGATGGCCGTCTGAGGGTGGCCTTGATGGCCTGATGGCCGGTTGGCCGCGTGCGTGCCGCCATTTGCGCGGTACGCACCCGGCTGGCGTTGCCGAGCGCCGGGCGTTCTGCCCGGCCTCGTTGTTTCCGATTCGTTCGCCGTCGGCACCTGCAGCGCCTGCTGCTCACGAAAGCCCGGCCATCGACGTGCGATCAGCGCCAGAATTGCTCCACCCACTGGCAAACACGTTGCCACTCGGCGGTCCTCATGTACGCCTGGGTTTCCTTCTCCAGTTCCGGCACCTTGTGCCAGTCGTCCAGTGCGATGGATTGACCGAGCACGAAATTTCCGCGCTGGTAATTGGCGTTCAGTATCTGCCCGGCCTGTTGTGCGGCGATCGCCGCCGTCGTATCCATCGTCAGCCCGAGCAGGGCTGCCGCCGGTACGCGCCCGCTTTCGAGCGGCCACAGCCATTTCGAAACGCCCCAGGTCAACGGGTTGCCGACGGCGTCCGGGGCAATGCCCACGGGGCTGGTTCCGGTGCCGAGCGACAACAGGCGCACATCGTCCAGGCTGCCTGCGCGACGGCTCGCCAGCGCCTCGGCAATGGCGGACACGGAAGGATTGTTCGCAAACACGCCGCCATCGGCGAAATAGCCAAGCCCGGCGATTTCGTACGGCGGGAAATACGTCGGCGCAGCCGACGTGGCAAGTGCGGCATCGAACAGGCTGACGTTACGGTAGGCGTTGCCGTTTCCGTTGGAGAAGGTGCACGGAGCCCAGCTCCTGGTGGGCGGATCCCACAGGCGCGCCGAGTTGATTGCGACGAAGCGGGACAGATCGGCCAGCTTGCCGCTGCCGACCAGCGACTTGGCGATCTCCTGTAGCCCGGTGTTGACATACTGGCATTGGAACACGCCCGGGCCAGCCAGGATCGTGCCTTGTTCGAGTGCTTGCGGGTGCTGCTCGAGCACTTGCTTTTGCGCCAGCCACGCCCCGTTTTCCCGAAAGATCACCGGGCCCTTCGTCCTGTAGATATCGACGATCTCGGAAATGGATACGCCCCGGGCGAGCCCCAGGGCGATCAGGCCGCCCGTGGATGTGCCGGCAAAGCCGTCGGCGCTCGCGATGATCCGGCTGCGCCGGTCGAGGTCCTGGATGAGCAGGGCGGTGATCAATCCCCGGATACCGCCGCCATCGCAACTGAGAATCTTGAAAGTCATTGCGTTTCCCTTTTTTGATCGTGGGATGAATGCGAATGGCGCAACCCGGCGGGCATCCCGCCCGTGTCGCCGGGGGATGCTCCGCTACCTGCGCCGTGTCGCCGCCGGAAATTCACGCCGGCGGGCGAAGCGTCGTGCGTTATTGCTCGTCGAACCTCACATCGAGCACGGTGTAGGCATCCCACGCATACAAATACGCGTTGTCCTTGGAATAGAGCGACAGTTTCTGGTGGTTGAAATCGGAAATCAAAATCGAGCCCTGACGCGTCCATCCGCGCGCGCCTATCCAGTTATAGAAACCCACGTAGGCGTTATTGCTGACGGACATATATCGGCTGGTGCCGAGGATCCGGTAATACGTCACGCCGTTATAAGGGTACTGTTCGAGCGTCAATGCTTTCGCGGCGGAATCGACGAGAACGGCCCATTCGCCGCTGTTTTGGCCAAGCCAGCCCAATTGCACACCGTCGTGATAGAGCGCCATTTTGAATGTATCGACCTCGATGGCAGAAACAGGGGCAGTGTTGGCGAATTCCGCAAAGGTCCCGTGTGGCTGATTTTCAATCGGATTGAGATTCATTTTTTTCACCTTGAAGAGGTTGGATGCTTCCCCGTGCCTTCGAGAACAGCGCCATGCGCTTCGGACGCATGGCACGCCGGCATCGTCAAAGGCCGCGATTCCGGCGAATTCGGTGGTGCTCCAATCCGGCTGGACGATGGCAGATCGACCATGATGGCGCCGGATAACGCCAGCGATCACGGCCGAGACGGCGGGACATGCCGGAGCATTGGCATTATCGAATGCCAGGCATTCAATTTCCTTCTATTGGGGTGATTGTCTCGAGTGTCGCCGCTGTATTTTCGATTGACTTGGCACCAGTGATTTATAGGAAATGAAATGACGGATGACAAGGTTGGCGGAAGAGGTGAATTTAATCGAAATTAAAACAATACCGATCGAATTGCATATATTTGAAACATTCGAACCTGTCCGACCCCATGAATGGTTTCGCATGCGTCGGATGGCAGGGATGGCGGCAGAGGCGGTGACGCATTTCCGCTTTAACGAGTGTGAGTCGACGTGGGGCGTTTGCTCGTTCCCTCAGCCGCGCGGGAATGACCCGCTGGGGAAACGAAACACGAAATCAGCGGCCAGATATGTCGCGGCCATTTGGCCGCCGTGTGGAAGTGTGTATCAGGTGCTCAGGTGCGCGGCGTTCGTACGCCGCCGCCGGACGCGTTGCGATCGAGCGTCTGCGCGCGCCCTTTGGAACGACGCTGACGATCCGTGAATCCGGAGTGCCCGCTTATTTTGTTGGCCTTGCCAAATTCGTTTAACGTTAGCCAAACGGCCGGCCGGCGACAAATTCATTCAACTTTTGCGGGTTTGCTACGAATGTCTGAAGAATACGAAGTTCATGGTCCTCATGACCATGCGGTGGAACATCACGAGTCTCATGGTGGCGATCCAGGTACGTCGCGCATTGCAGTGCTGACGGCCGTGCTTGCGTGCTTCGGCGCAATATCTGCCTATCAGAGCGGTGCCGACGAGAGCCTCGCGCTGCTCTACAAGAATGACGCCGCAATCCGGAAAACCGAGGCTGCGAACCAGTGGGCCTACTACCAGGCGAAGGGTGACAAGCAGAATCTCGCCGAACTCGGTGCGGCGTTGAGCCCGGAGACATCGCCGCAGCGAAAGCGGTTCGAGACGGATGCCGCGAGATACCGCGCCGACAAGGAACCGATCCGGGCGCGCGCGGAGGCGCTCGAAAAGGAAGTCGAGAAGAACAACGCGGCGAGCGAGGAGCGGATGCACCGACACCATCGATGGTCGCAGGCGACGACCGTCATCCAGATCTCGATCGCGCTGGCCGCTATCACGATCCTCACGCGGCGATCATGGATGCAGGGGCTGTCGATCGGCGTGGCCGCGATCGGCATCGTGGTGGCGGGGTTGGCGTTCTTTGGGGTTTGATGGGCTGAGAGGTCGTCAGGGTCCAGTCGTATCGATACAGACTAGCGGTCATAATTTTACATAACGTGAATTATCGACC
>NZ_BCPO01000130.1:0-6221 GCF_016586105.1 Burkholderia sp. E168m15 | reverse complement strand
AGCAGCCATATCCTAATGTCGTGTTCTGGCTATTTACAGATGTCGTGTTTTAGCCTGTAGGTTGATCGTCTGCACCCTTGGGCGCGCCAGCGATAAACGCGACCTGGACGATCACCACGACGTCCAGGTCATATCAGATCGCTTTCCGTCGATCGCACCGTTTCAACACGGAACCCGACCACCCACACCATTGCCCATCATCGTGCACCAGCGCTGCGTGTCTTGTTGCGGTGCCGGATACGGTAACCCGGTCCGCGGATCGATCGAGTCCAGCGGATTCGGTCCCGGGGGATGGTTTGCCGCGTGCATCGCGGCGTTCTCCGCCATCTGTCTCGCGGTCGCCGCGTTCTGTCGAGCCAGGTCCGCCTTCTGCGCGTCGTCCACCTTCTTCGTCATGGTCACCAGTCGCGCGAACTTCGGATCGCGAACATCCTGCAGCGGCGGCAAAGGCGGTGCGAACGGCATGAAAAGCAATGGCCCGTCATATCGCGGCACCGCCAGTTTCGACGGCTTGCCGAAATCCGCGGCCATGCTGATCTCCCACATGCCGGCGTTCATGCCGAGCGCGTGTTCGTAGCGTCGGTTCACGTCCGCCAGGCTGAGCGGCCCGGACGACGCAGGCAACGGTTGCAGGGATGGCGGCAGCGTCTGCCGGGCGGCAGGATAGATCGTGCGAACCCAACTCACCGCGGCGAGCGAGTATTGATAGAGCACCGCGTCGTACTTTTCCAGCACCTCTGCTCGACTATAGTTGCCGGGATTCTGAAAAATGGGCTTGTACGCCGCGAGGGTCTGGTAGTACCGCTCGTTCGCATTTCGCTGCTCCGCAACGAACTGCTGCTGGGGATCGATCGGCGCAGATGAAGACATCGCAGCGCAGCCGGACAGCAGACTGACGACGAAGGCAATGCCGGCCGTCGTTCGGGACACCGACCGGATGGGATGCAAGATAGGAGGCATCGGAAGCGCCATGGAGACTCGACAGGTTTTCATGAATCGGCGCGCGGCCGACAACGCCGCGGCATGCGCCGCGCTCGCCCTATTCTGCCCCGCTCCATATCGCGGCAGGTGGAGTTGCGTCTGATCGTGGTGGATTCCAGTCTCGGGATTTCGTCCCATCGCAGTGCGTGCCGCTTGACGCCGCGGCCAGTCGCAGACCGGTTTACGCGCCGATCGCCGATGCCCGTCGATCGAAACCGGCCTTGCGCCCACTACCCGATTCGTTTGTAGAATCGACGTGGGTTCGCCGTTCACGACACGGTACAAGACATGATCCTCACCGGCCGCCCCGCCGGATGCCGGTAGGATCGACCCACACCACCCACCGGAGGGCACCATGGCGATTCACGAAGTCTTTCCGTATCTGCGCGCCAAAAGCGCGGAGGACGCCATCGCGTTCTATGCGAAGGCATTCGGCGCGCAGGAGAAATTCCGGCTCGTCGAGCCGTCGGGGCGCATCGGTCACGCCGCACTCGACCCGGACGGCAACGCGCCGATGGCGCTCCATCTTCACGTCGACGACGCCGATGCGACGATCGCCGCCGCCGTCGCGGCCGGCGCGCACGTGACGCGCGCACTCCAGGACCAGTTCTACGGAGAGCGCTCGGGCAGGATCCGCGATCCGTTCGGTTACGATTGGCTGATCGGGCATACGATCGAAACGGTCGAACCCGACGAAATGCAGCGGCGTTACACGGCGCTGATGTCCGGCAATCAGTAAGCAGTCCGGACGGCGCCTCCCGATCGATCACCCCGCTATTCGCGATGCACTACCACCCCGACGACGTCAGCCGGCTTTTCGTCGGTGTTCCAACACTGCAGTTGAACCGCGCCGCGCCGGCCGAACGGTTTCTCGCCGCCGCCGTCGAATCCGGCGTCGAGCTCCGGCATGTGCTGCGCGACTACCCGCATGTCCGCTACCAGCCGCTCGACTTCCACTATCTGTGCCAGCAAAGCCTGTCGGCACTGGACGACCCGTTGCTGGCCGACCTGACATGTGACATGCAGTACGGTTGGCGCGGCGCGCACTGGGCTGCTCTGCTGATCGCGTTGTCGGGCAACGCGCGTTATCTGCCGCACCTCGACGCGGCCAGGCGCCATCGCGGCGTCGAATGGACCGCCGGGCTGGCCAAAGCCGCATCGGCGCCCGATGCGCAATCGTCGGCTTGCCGATGCTGCCGGTCGATCGTGTAGTTGCGCCATCAACTGGCCGCGTTGCCGCGCGTCGTCGTCCGGCTGAGACCGTGGCACTCGCCGGAAGCGCTCGAAGCGAGAGCGAATGCCGTGCGCGCCGCCTATCGAAGCGGCGGCGCCAACGCGGCGCTGCCGCTCGCCCGCCGCTAGACGTTCGGCACACCACCGTCGCGCGATGGCGCGCCGAACCGTACGCCCCGCCCCGCCCCCTCCCGACCGCCTCCCAGCCATCGACACCCCCGCGATTCCGACCGATTCCGCAGAGGACCTTTCCTGTGCAACGCCTTAATCGACCGCCGCACGATCTCCAATAATGGCCGCTCGACCCATCGGCCGCGAGGCCGGACCAACAACAACAAAACGCCTATGCATTCCTGCCAAACGAACCAGCATGCCGGCGCACGCGTCGCGGGGACCGTCATTGCCGCCTGCCTGAGCAGCTTCGTGCCGGATGTCGCGCATGCCCAGAGCAGCGTGACGCTGTACGGCCTGATCGACACGTCGATCACCTACTCGACCAACCAGCGCACGCGCGGTGCCGGCTCGCCCGGCGGCGGCAGCGTCGCGATGACGAGCGGCGCACTGAACGCGTCGCGCTGGGGGCTGCGCGGCCGCGAGGATCTCGGCGGCGGAATGGCCGCGGTCTTCGCGCTCGAAAACGGCTTCTCGGGCACCACCGGCAAGCTGTCGCAGAAAGGCGTCGACCTGTTCGGCCGCCAGGCGTGGGTCGGCGTGAGTTCGCAGACGGCCGGCACGCTGTCCTTCGGACGCCAGTACGACCTGATCCTCGATTACGTGACGCCGCTCGGCGCGTCCGGCCCCGGCTGGGGCGGCAATCTCGCGGTCCACCCGTACGACAACGACGATTCGAACCGCAACCTGCGCATCAACAATGCCGTGAAGTACGCGAGCCCGACGGTTCGCGGGTTGAGATTCGGCGCGATGGTCGGCTTCTCGAACGCGGCCGGCCAGTTCTCCAACAATGCGGTGTGGAGCACGGGGGTGTCGTACGAGAACGGGCCGGTGAAGCTCGGCGCCGGCTACCTGAAGATCAGCCGCGACCGCAACGCGCCGAACCCGGACGGCGCGCTGAGCACGGTCGACGGCTCGGCGACGATCACGGGCGGCAACCAGCAGATCTGGGCGATGGCCGGCCGTTATGCGTTCGGCCCGCACTCGGTCGGCGCGGCGTGGTCGCATTCCGCCACCGACGGTGTGACGGGCGTGCTCCAGGGCGGCAACATCGCGCCGCTGAAGGGCGAATCGCTGGTGTTCGACAACTTCTCGATCGACGGACGCTACTTCGTCACGCGCGCGCTGAGCGTCGCCGCCGCGTACACGTACACGATGGGCCGCTTCGACACCCGCACGGGCCAGACGCGCCCGAAATGGAACCAGGTCGTCGCGCAGGCCGGCTACGTGCTGTCGAAGCGCACGGACGCGTATCTCGAAGGCACTTACCAGAGCGTGAGCGGCGGCAACGGCAATCCGGCGTTCAACGCGACCGTCTGGACCTTGACGCCTTCCGCGAACAGCAACCAGGTCGTCGTCGCACTGGGGCTGCGGCACAAGTTCTGACGATACGGCGTGCGCCGCGGCGTCACGCGGTCGACCGACTGTATCCGGCGAATGCTTCCCGCATCACCCGATCGCCATGACCGGCAACGACAAGGCCGCGCCCCGTGCGCGGCCTTTTTCGCTGTGGCAGGCGTCGCTTGCCGCGCACCGCCGGCGCAAGCAAGAATGCCTCCCGACTGTCGCGTTTGCGCAAAAAATGCGGAGAAACTGGGCACGTTGTGACATTTTTCCTAATCTGTTTGCAGCGACGCCTCGATCCGGCGTTCCGGTCGCAACATTCTTTCATTTGGCGCACCACCGGCTTACGAGCCTGCATCACGGCAACGGAGCCGGACCTTTCGCGCCATGGCGGCCGGACGGTTGCGTGCGAATGGCACGCGCCCCGCTTTCAACGCAGTCAACCGCTGGAGAAGAACGATGAGCAAAATGAACCGAATTGCGGTCCTGGCAACTTTCGTCCTGCTGGCCGGTTGCCACAACGCGGCGAAAACGCCCGAGAATGCCGCCGCGGCGCCGGAACCTTCGAGCGAAACCGTCGCGACGGTGACGGCCGACGATCTGAACAATCCGAACAGCCCGCTCGCCAAGCGCAGCATCTACTTCGATTTCGACCAGTACTCGGTGAAGCCCGAATTCCAGTCGCTGCTGCAGGCGCACGCCGACTACCTGCGCAGCCATCCCGCGCGGCGCGTGCTGATCCAGGGCAACACCGACGAGCGCGGCACGTCCGAATACAACCTCGCGCTCGGCCAGCGCCGCTCGCAGGCCGTGGCGAGCGCACTGGAAACGCTCGGCGTGCCGGCGACGCAACTCGAGGCCGTCAGTCTCGGCAAGGAAAAGCCCGTCGCGCTCGGCCACGACGAGGAGGCGTGGGCGCAGAACCGTCGCGCCGATCTCGTCTATCGTTGATCCAGGCGCTGCCGCGGCGATACGCAAAAAGCATGGAATAAACGCCCCGCCGAAACGTCTTCTCATCGCGCAGACGCGCGGTTCACGCGAACCGCCTTTCCTGTCGCCTGCGCGCGGCAAGGAGATCGCAATGAAATCGGCAACGTTGGTTGCGGCGCTGATCGCGGCGCTGGTGCTCGTGCTGTCGGCGGGCTGTACGTCGTCGGGCAGCGGTACGTCGCAAGGGCCGGGCATGAGCCGGTATGGCGGCTCCGGAGGCAGCGGAGGTGGAGGGGGTGGCGGCGGCTACTGACGCGCCGCCGCGAGGAAAGTGAGGCGACGAAATCGCGCGCGAGCACCGGAAGCCGGCCGCTCGCGCGCGACGCTCTACCCCACGGCACGACTCAACGCATCGCCTTCACATCGGCCGCCGTGACGCTCGCAGGCTGGCCGCCCCACGTCGCGCGCAGGTAGTTCGCGAGTTGCGCGAGTTCGTCATCGCTCAACGTCTTCGCGAAACCCGGCATCGGCTGCAGGTTTTCGAAACCGGCGAACTTCTGCTCGTCGATACCGTCGAGCATCGCGACCAGCAGGTTGCGCGGATCGCCCTGGCGCAGCGTCGAGTTGCCGTTCATCGGCACCGCCACGTGCGGCTTGCCTTCGCCGTTGAAGCCGTGACAGCCCGCACACACCGCGAGATACACCGAGCGGCCGGCGGCCAGTTGCGCGGCGTCGGCCGACACCGGCTTCACCGGTTGCGGCGCGGGCGGCGTATCGCCGAGCAGGTACGTCGACAGCCCGCGCAGGTCGTCCTTCGTCAGGTACTGCGTGCTCAGGTGCACGACCGGATACATCTCGCCGAACGCGGAGCCTTGCGGCGCGATGCCGACGCCGAAGAACGTCTGCAGATCGGTGCCCGTCCAGCCGCGCGCGGCCAGGCCCGCCGGCGTGATGTCGGGCGCGGCCACGCGGCCGAGCGCAGCGCCCGCGAACGGCTTCGCGCCGTCGAGCTGGCCCGTGAATGCGCGCGGCGTGTGGCATTCCGCGCAGTGGCCGAGCGCGCCGGCGAGATAGCGGCCGCGCTGCCAGTCCGCGGATTGTCCGGTCGACGCATCCGGCAGGCTGTCCTTCAGGAACAGCATGTCCCAGAACATCATGCCGAAGCGCAGGTTGTACGGGAACTTCAGGTCGTGCGCGCGGTTTTCCTGCGCGACCGGCCTGACCGTCATCAGGTACGCGTACATCGCGTCGGCGTCGGCGCGCGTGAGCTGCCGGTACGACGTGTACGGCATCGACGGATACAGGCGCTTGCCCGGCGCCTTGCCGTCATGCAGCGCGGCGTAGAAGTCGTCCGCGCTCCAGTTGCCGATCCCGTGATCCTTGTCGGGCGTGATGTTCGAGCCGTAGAACGTGCCGAACGGCGATTCGAGCGCCGCGCCGCCGGCGAACGGCGCGCCGTCCTTCGCGGTGTGGCACGCCGCGCAGTCGGCGGCCTTGACGAGATAGCGGCCGCGCGCGATCGGGTCGGCGCCGGGCGCGCCGGACGCCGCATTCGACGCCGG
>NZ_BCPO01000129.1:0-4044 GCF_016586105.1 Burkholderia sp. E168m15 | reverse complement strand
CCTTCACGAGTCCCGGCGTCGTCAGCACCACGTCCTTGACGGCTTCGTAGTAGCGGACATAGCCCGTGCAGCGGCAGAGGTGCGCGTCGAGCGCATCGGTGATCGTGCGTTCCACGTCGGCCTTCGCGACCGGCTCGCGCTTCAGGCGTTCGATCAGCACGGTCGCCGCGTTGACGAAGCCCGGCGTGCAATAGCCGCACTGAAAGCTGAAATGCTCGAGGAATTTCTGCTGGATCGGCGACAGCTCGACCACTTCGCCGGCTTCGTTGCGCGTCGCGTGGCCTTCGATCGTGCGGATCGAACGGCCGTGGAAGAAGTGCGCGCCGGTAATGCAGGTGCGCATTTCCTCGCTCGTGCCGTCCGGCTGGTCGACGATCACGACGCACGCGTGGCAGATGCCCTGCCCGCAGCCGAGCCGCGAGCCGGTGAGGCCCACGTACTCGTGCAGGAACTCGATCATCATCAGCCCTTCCGGCACCTGCATCGGGCCGACGGCCTTGCCGTTGATCTTGACCGACAGCGGCTTCTGCTGGAACCGGACGAGCGGACGCTCGACGGCAGCCGATGCCGATGCCGGCGCAGCCGGAGCGGACGCCGGAGCGGCCGAAGCCGCGGTCGGTGCGGAAGCGGCGGTCGCAGCCGCGCTGGCGCTCGCGGCCGAAGCCGCGGTTTGGGCGGTCGTCATGCGAGCACCTCCTGAATCTTTTGCGGGGTCACCGGCAGGTCGGTGAAACGATGGCCGATCGCGTGCGCGATGCCGTTCACGATCGCGCCGACGACGGGGATCATCACCACTTCGGCGACACCCTTCGGCGGATCGGTCTCGGACAGCGGCGGCAGCACGTCGCCCGTTTGGGTCCAGACGGCGACGTCGGACGCGCGCGGCAACCGGTAACGGTTGAAGTTCCACGTACCGTTGCCGGGGCCGTCCTCGTAGAGCGGCAGGTACTCGTGCAGCGCATGGCCGATGCCCATCGCGAGACCGCCCTGCAACTGGCCCGACACGAGCTGCGGCGAAATCTGGTTGCCGCATTCCATGATCGAGTGGTGCGTGAGCAGTTCGACCTTGCCGGTCGCTTCGTGCACGGCCAGCTCGACGAGCGTGCCGACCGCCGTGTAGTACGTGACGGCCGCGTTGTTGCGGCTCGTCGGCGGGATGAACACGCGCTTGCGGTCCAGCACGCGGTAGCCGTTCGCGGTCGGCGGCAGCGTCCCGCGCAGCGCGGTCGCGCCGGCCGGCGCGGCGGTGCCCGGCACCGGGCCGTCGTCGGCGCCCGCCTTCGGCGCGCCGACACGCAGCGACAGCCCGTCGATCGGCAGACGTTCGACCGCGCCGCCTACCTCGAATTCGGCGTCGGTCCATTGCCAGCGGTTGAACACGTGCACGACGGCGCCGGTCGGCAGGCCGAGCGCATGCGCCTGCTTCGCGAGCTGTTCGAACGTCAGCGGCTCGAGGCCGTCGGCGGTCAGCTTGCCGTCGACCCAGCGTGCATCCTCGATGCGGATCGTGTACGGCGCGGCCTGGCCGCCGCCCAAGCCCCGCGTCCAGATCGACATCGCGGCCGGCCACAGCCCGTAGCGGAACACGGCGCGCGCGGCTTCGCGCGTGCTGTGCGTGAAGTAGTACGCGGAGTTCGTCGCGCTCGACGGCGACGCATAGCCCGGCGACCAGCGCGGGTTCGCGCTCAGGCGATCCTGGTCGGCCTGCGACATCAGGTACGGGTCGCCGCTCGTCTCGACCGGCAGGTCCGGCCATTCGGTCACGGCCACGCGCACGTCGGTCGCCGGACGGCCGAGCCATTTCGCGACCGCGACAGCCTGCGACGTCGACATCCCGGTGCCGATCTCGGCCGCCGTGTGCTGCAGCGACACCTTGCCGTGCGCGTCGAACTCGACCTTCGCGAACGACGCTTCCGCGCCCGTGCCGAAATCCTTCTGCACGCACGCGAAGCCGACGCCGTAGCGCTTGCCCGGATGCGCGGCCTCGAACTCCGCCTTGCGCGCGGCACGACGCGTCCACAGCGGATGCTGCTTCGCGCGCTCCAGCACTTCGTCGACGCGCAGCGCGCCGGCGGGAATCGCCCCCTGCGTGTTCTTCATTCCCGAACGCAGCGCGTTGCGCAGACGGAACTCGATCGGGTCGATGTTCAGTTGCGCGGCGATCTCGTCGACCGCCATCTCGGTCGCGGCCATGCTCTGCAGCGTGCCGTAGCCGCGCGCGGAACCGGCGTCGATCACACGCGATGCGATCGCGACGGCCGCGAGGTCGCTCTTCGGGAAGTAGTAGATCGATTGCGCGGCGGTGGCGCCGACCATCGCGACCGACGGCGAGAAGTTCGAGCGGCCGCCGCCGTTCGCCTCGAACTCGCCCTTGAACGACTGCAGCAGGCCCGTATTGCGGTCGACCGCGATCCGGTAATGCATCTTGAACGCGTGACGCTTCAGCGACGTCTGGAACTGCTCGTAGCGGTCGTTCGCGAAACGCACCGGGCGGCCGTCCGCGTACAGTGCGCAGACGAGGCCGTAGAACGGCACGTTGAAGTGATCCTTCGAGCCGTAGCCGACCGTGTAGCACGTATGCACGAACAGCTTCTTCACCGGGAAGCGGCATTTCGCGACCATCGCGGCCGCATTCTCCGACACTTCGAGCGGCGACTGCGTCGGCACGACGAGGTGCAGCGACTGCGTCGCGGCGTCGTACCAGCAGTTCGCGTTGTCGGGTTCGAGCGCGGCCGTATCGACCGACTGCGTGTTGTATTCGCGGTCGAACACGAGCCAGTCGGCTGACGGATGGTCGAGCTCGCTCGCGATCTGCCCGGCGAGGAACATGCCCTGCTCGTCGAGCTTGCCGTGCTCCTTGCCGTCCGGCCAGACCGGCAGGTGCTTGCGCATCATGCTCGGGAAGATCGGCGCGTCCTTCAGGCTCGAATAGACGTCGTCGTCATAGGCCGTCTTGCCGCCCACGCGCACGTAGCGGAAGGTGCCCCACGGATCGCGCTCGAGCGGGCCCGTGACCGCGCCGTAGCGGATCACGTCGTCGCGGAACTTGAGCGCGTTCTTCGCGAAGCGGAAACGCGCGAAGTCGTGATAGATGAGGATCGCGACCGCATGACCGAGATACGCGGGCGTCTTGCCGGCCGGCAGCAGCATGTCGTCGCCGTAGAACGCCGGGAATGCGACGCCGTCGCGCGCGAGATCGTCGGCCGTGACCACGCGGTCCGGCTTCAGCTCGTCGCCGAGCAGCGACAGGTCGAAGCCTTCGTACGTGCGGTCGGCCTGCGTGACGCGCAGGATCAGCGCGTGCGACTGCTGCTGCGGCCAGTGCGGCATGTCGGCGGCGCGCACGTCGCGGGCGAACACTTTAGAGCCGGTGACCTTCGCGATGCCGTCGATGCGGAATTGGGGGATGCCGGTGACGCTATCCCATTTGACCGGGGTGAGGAGTTTTTCTTCGAAGAGCGCCGCGAACGCGCGGCTGCCGATGGGCGCGACATACACCGCGACGCCCGCCAGCACGCTGGCTTTCAGAAAACCCCGCCGTGACAGGCCGTGGTTTTTCATTGGGGGAGAACCTCCTGATGCGGCTCGTACGGCGATCGGGTGTCGCGGCGTTCGGAGCGGCGCGCATTCTGGCATTGTTTTTGATATATCGCCTATAGTATTTCCCGCATGAAATACTTATTGGATTTCTTATGACGGGTTTCAGCCGGGCTGCGGCGGGTGGTCGCGGGGCGATCCGTTGGCCGTTTGCGTGCGGCCGGATGCCGTCGTACATCGTTCCGTTCGCAACGAACCGGCCTTTGCGCCGCCGAATCCGCAAGCCGCTCGCAGCCGGGACTGACGACCGCGCACGACGCAATGCGCGGTGCCGCCGGGCGGCCCGCGCCGCCGCCGTTTTTCATCAGTTGCTCCGAGAAACGCCGTCCTTCAGAACGGGGAGGAAAGGCGTGCTGTTGACAGGCAGCTTCTTCCCCGGGTTAGGATTACGTGCATGATTCTTGTCTACCGCTACCGGGTGAAATCGCTCAACGGACTGCTCAACAA
>NZ_BCPO01000128.1:0-11767 GCF_016586105.1 Burkholderia sp. E168m15 | reverse complement strand
AGTTGCTCCGAGAAACGCCGTCCTTCAGAACGGGGAGGAAAGGCGTGCTGTTGACAGGCAGCTTCTTCCCCGGGTTAGGATTACGTGCATGATTCTTGTCTACCGCTACCGGGTGAAATCGCTCAACGGACTGCTCAACAAGCAGAGCCGTGCGGTGAACTACGTCTGGAACTTCTGCAACGACACGCAGAAGCTCGCGCTCGATCTGGTGCGGCGTTTCGATTACATCGCGGTTGGCAACGTATCTGCCGTCAAACTTGCCAGAACCAGGATGGCGAAAAGCGTCTACGACGCGTCCTGGTCGTCCTTCCGAAACAAGCTCCGCTACAAAGCGATCGCGCACGGAGCCACGTTCGAGGAAGTCGACGAAAGCGGTTCGACCCAGTCCTGTTCGTCGTGCGGGTCGAGAGACAGCACGACGCGGCCGAAAGGTATCGCAGGACTGCGAGTAAGAGAATGGGCCTGCAGTGACTGTGGTGTCGAGCATGATCGTGATATCAACGCTGCGCTGAACATTCTCCGATGCGGACGTGCATCGCCAGGTGTGGGAATTCTCTCCCTTTGGGGAGAGGAGGACGTCAAGGTAATGTCGTGCGCATCCGGCTCGGCCGGGCTTCCGCCACGTGCCGTGCGGGCGCCGCCAGCCATCGAGACATCGTGTCGAGGTCAATAATCATGGCAGTCAGGGCGGCTCTCCTGAACTCCGTTCTCGCCACTCCCCCCTCCGGCAACCACCGCGTGACGGCCGCGCTGCGTCCGTCGATGCTCGTGACGCTGTTCGAGGACGTGCGCCCGATGGCGCTGTCCGGGCTCGCGAGCGGCTTCGTCGCGGCCGTCGCGCTGATCCGGCTGCAGCAGCTGTGGTGCCTCGCGTGGCTCGTCGTCGACGTCGGCCTGCTCATTGCGCGCCTGTCGATCGCACGGGCCTACACGGTACGGCGCAACGCCGGCGACGATCGCGCCGAATACTGGGCGAAGCGCTATGCGCCGGTGTCGCTCGTTGCCTGCTTCGTGCTCGGCCTCGGCGTGATGGGCTGCGTGCAGGCCACCGACGTCGAACTCGGCACGCTGTCCGTGATGGTCGCAGGCGGCGTGTTCGGCGGGATCGCGTCGCGCAATTCGGCGCTGCCGCGGCTCGCGATGACGCAGGTCGTGCTCGGCGTGCTGCCGATCGGCGTCGGTGCGCTGCTGGCCCCTCGGCCGGGTGCCTGGCTGCTGGTGCCGCCGCTCGCGATCTATCTCGCGGCAATGCGCACGGTCGTCCAGCGCCACTACCGCGTGCTCGTCGCGCTGATCGCCGCGCGCCAGCGCAACGCCGAACTCGTCGCCCGCTTCGACGCCGCCCTCACCTACATGCCGCACGGCCTGTGCATGATCGACGGCGACAGCCGCGTGATCGTCGCGAACCGTCGGACCGCGCAACTGTTCGGCTCGCCGCGCGAGATCATGCTCGATACGCCGTTGCCCGCCGTGGTCGCCGCGCTCGGCACCGATGCCGTGATCGATCCCGGCGGCGCCGGCCTCGCCGCGCAGTGCGACAGCTGGCTGAGCCGCCACGAACCCGGGCCGCTCGACATCGCGCTCGCCGACGGCCGCCAGCTCGAACTGACGCGCCACCGCGTGCCGGACGGCAACGCGGTGATCATCGTCGAGGACGTCACCACACGCCGTCAGACTGAACAGCACATCCGGCACCTCGCGCGACACGACGCGCTGACGGGGCTGCCGAATCGCCACGAACTGCACGCCGAGCTCAAGCGAATGCTCGCGCGCCGGCCGCGGCTGCCGAGCCCGGCATTCGCCGTCATGTATCTCGACCTCGACGGTTTCAAGTCGATCAACGACCGCTTCGGCCACCAGGCCGGCGACGAAGTGCTCACGCAAGTCGCCGAGCGGCTCGGCAAGACGCTGCCGCCGGGCGAGCTCGCCGCGCGCATCGGCGGCGACGAATTCATCGTCGCGATCGACGACACGACGATGCAAGCGTGCTCGATCCTCGCCGCGCGGATCATCCGGCAGATTTCGGCGCCGTACGCGCTGTCGATCGGCGAGACCGTCTGCATCGGTATCAGCATCGGCATCGCGCTCGACGACGGGCACGGCTCGCCCGACGAGCTGATCCGGCAGGCCGACAGCGCGCTGTACGACGCGAAGTCGGCCGGCAAGGGCATCTACTGCTTCTACTCGAGCGGCAGCCGCCGCATGGCGCCGGCCGCCGCCAGTTGAACCGGCGACGCGGCACTCCGCCGCGCGTTCGTCCTTGCCGTACCCGCCGCACCCTCCCGCGATTCAATTCCGAAACACTTTGCCGGTTCGCACGTGGTGCCGTGCGTTCGCGTGTCACGTGACGTGTTCCGTAACATCGCCGTCCGGCATGCCGAAAGATGACTGCAGAAGCCCGCACGATCGAGGCCGAGTGCGGCATTTCGCGGTTGGCACTCTTATTGCTCCTTGATGGGGAAAGAACGTTTCAGGGAGCCCAACATGAATACCGTCGACGTCCTCGCACGAACCGAAATCATCGACGAACAGGCCGTGATCGACGGCGCCTCGCTGATCCGCCGGCTCGTGTCCGACCGCCGGATGCCGGCCGCGTACGAAGCCGCATGCATCGACAATCCGCCGCTCACGCTGTACGGCGCGTTTCGCCAGGGCGTCGCCGATCACGCCGCGCGGCGTGCGAATCCGTATCGCGCCGGCAGCCGGTTCTGGGCGCTGTGGGAAGAAGGACGTCTCGAAGCTGAAACATCCGGCCGATAAGCGCGTCATGCGCGCCGGCCCTGTCCCGACACGGGCTGGCGCGAAAGCCGGCGCGTGAATGCAGCCGGCCGGCACGCCGGCATGGCTTCATCGCTGCAACATCGCGCGGGCTCGCGTATCGGCCCTGCAACGCACGGCAGTGCGCCCGTCCGCAGTCACGCGCAGCCCCGTTGATCCCGCCTGCCGCGCGGTGCCGGTTTCCCCTATAAGATGGCAGATTCCGTTCATCGAACGATACCGCCATGACCGCCTCTTCCTCTCCCCGCAATCCCATCCACTGCGAAATCGATCTCGACGCGCAAGGCAAGCACGCGGGCTACCTGCGCCTGCCGCACTCCGTGCACCGCTCGGCCTACGGCTGGCTGCCGATCCCGATCGTGTCGATCCGCAACGGCGACGGCCCGGTCGCGCTCGTGATGGCCGGCAACCACGGCGACGAGTACGAAGGCCAGATCATCGTGTCGCAACTGATGCGCGAAATCGAACCCGACATGGTCAGCGGGCAATTGATCCTGTTGCCGATGGCGAATTTCCCGGCGGCGGATGCGGGCCTGCGCGTGTCGCCGCTCGACGAAGGCAACCTGAACCGCAGCTTTCCCGGCGACCCGACCGGCACGCCGACGCAGATGATCGCCCACTACATCGAGCATGTGCTGCTGTCGCGCGCGCAGTACCTGGTCGACCTGCATTCGGGCGGCAGCTCGCTGCTGTACCAGGGCGGCAACATGCTCGCGATCGATCCGCTCGACGCCGAAGAAGCCGCGAAGCTCAACGGGCTGCTGGTCGCGTTCGGCTTGCACAACGCGCTGCTGCACGCACCGAATCCCGTGCATTCGGCGTCGGCCGCGCGCCGGCAAGGCGCGATCTCGATCGTCACCGAGCTCGGCGGCGCCGGCATGGCCGATCCGTCGCTGATCCGGCTCGGCCGCCAAGGGCTGCTGCATTACCTCGGCTACATCGGGCTGCTGCACGGCGCGCTCGTGCCCGACGCGCCGCCGACCGTCCCGCGTTTCATGCGCGTCGACGGCGATCGCCATTTCGTCTATGCGTACGAGCGCGGGCTGTATGAACCGCTCGTCGAACTCGGCGATCAGGTGAAGGCCGGGCAGCCGGCCGCGTGGGTGCATTTCCCCGATACGCCGTTGCGCGAACCGGTGCTGCACCGGTTCAACGGCGATGGCGAGGTGGTGTGCAAGCGGGTGCCCGCGCAGGTACGGCGCGGGGATTGTCTGTTTCAGCTGGCGGAGTTGTCGACGCCGCCACGTGTCATCGAGTGAGGCACCCGACTGACGCGCTCACGACCATCGTACGCCGCCAGTGCGGACACGCTGACCGTCAGTCGGACGACACCGGCGACTCATTCCCCTGCGCAACGCCGGTTACGTATTCAAGGTTCTTCTACTGTTCTGCGCTTTGGCGGCACGGTAGGCCAGCGAATTCTGGCGGAAGTTGAAAGGCATGGAGCAACGCGCATAGCCTCTGAATCGGTTGATCGTGCCGACGGGCGCACCGGTCTTTGAGCTAGCTGGCCCCCGTCCAATGACCGTTTCCAGGTACGAACCCGGGGCCTCAGCGGCTAACCGGGGGCCCTTCCGGCCACTGACCGCCCCCGTCATATAGAATGACGCGCTTTGCCCGTACGCCTATGTGGTTCAAGAATCTCCAGCTTCACCGTCTTCCCGCACCCTGGGCCGTCACCCCCGACCAGATGGAAAAATGGCTGGCGCCTCACGCGTTCCAGCCGGGCAGCAGCGTCGAGATGCAGCGCGCCGGATGGGCGTCGCCGCGTGACGACGGCGCGCTCGTGTATTCGAACAACCGGCAGATGCTGCTGCTGTTTCGTGCCGAAAAGAAACTGCTCCCGGCGTCGGTCGTCAATCAGGTCACCAAGGCACGCGCGCTCGAAGTCGAGGAGCAGCAGGGCTTCAAGGTCGGCCGGAAACAACTGCGCGAACTCAAGGAGCAGGTGACCGACGAACTGCTGCCGCGCGCGTTCAGCATTCGCCGCGATACCCGCGTATGGATCGACACGGCGAATGGCTGGCTCGTCATCGATGCGGCGGCCCAGGCGCTTGCCGACGACGTCCGCAGCCTGCTCGTCAAATCGATCGACCCGTTGCCGCTCGCGGGCGTTCATGTCGCGCGTTCGCCGGTCGCCGCGATGACGGACTGGCTGCTGTCCGGCGAGGCGCCGGGCGGCTTCACCGTCGATCAGGACGCCGAGTTGCGCTCGAGCGGCGAAGGCGGCGCCACGGTGCGATACGTCGGCCACGCGCTGGAAGCGAACGACATGCGCCGGCACATCGAAGCCGGCAAGCAATGCATGCGCCTCGCGATGACGTGGAATGACCGGATCTCGTTCGTGCTGACGCCATCGCTGACGATCAAGCGCGTCACGCCGCTTGACGTGATCAAGGAAGCGGCGGACCCCACCGCGCAGAACGATGATGAACGCTTCGACTCGGATTTCACGCTGATGACGGGTGAACTGGCACGGATGCTGACCAGTCTCGTCGATATCCTGGGTGGCGATCAGCAGGACGCGATTCAGCAGGCGGCAGCGGCCTGAACGCTGTCGTCGTCGATCAGCGCCCCGCGCTGACGCGACGAATCGAGGAGAACCCGTCGCCACCATGGCGGCGGGCCCCGGCCTGGCGCGCACAAGCGTGACGAGCCAGCGCCGAATCGGCATCACCCGTCGGCCACGAAACGACACCATCCCGCCGGTCGTCCAGGCCGTACATCCATCAAACGGGCACGGCTCCCGCCACGCCCGTTCGCCCCACCCCACTCCCCCTGCAAGCCTTCTTCCACCTTCCGCGAAATCCTTATCGAAATTGCTTCGTTCGCCTTTGCCGGCCGCGCCGCTAACGTGTTCAAAACGGCGGCGGCGCGCCGGATGCATCGCACGAAGCACGACAGCCGCCGCCATCACGACAACTGCGTCGCGATAACGGAACAGACCGGACGGGCCGCGTGCCCGCACCCCGCCAGGAACGTCCGCATCGCGCGCCATTCGCGATGCCCATGGCCACGAACGACCGCATCATCGACACGACGCCGCTCGACGTCCGCGCGCAGCCGCTGATCGACGCGCTGATCGACGAGTATTCGACCCGTTACAACGCGTACCGCCCCGACAGCCGCGCGTCGGCCCGCGACGAACTCGCGCGCTATCCGGCCGAACTGTTCGCGCCGCCCGAAGGCGCGTTCGTGCTGCTGCTGCGCGACGGCGAGACGATCGGCGGCGGCGCGTTCAAGCGCTACGACGCGCAGACCGCCGAACTGAAACGCATCTGGACGCGCGCCGACCTGCGCCGCCAGGGCCTCGCGCGACTCATCGTCGAAGCGCTCGAACTGCGCGCCGTGCAACAGGGCTACCGCCGCCTCTACCTGACCACCGGCTTTCGCCAGCCCGAAGCGTGGGCGCTATACGACCGCACCGGCTATACGCGGCTGTTCGATTCGTCGATCGACCCGGAAGCGTATTTCCACCTGCGTTTCGGCAAGGATCTCGTCGATCCGTCGCGCACGTCGACGCTGGCCGACCTGTGGGCGCCCGTGCCCGAACCGGTGCTGCCGCGCTGAGCGCGCGACATCCCGCCTTTCATCTCGCCCTTCCCGCTTTCAACGATTCCACGCTGCCACGACAGGACGTTTTCATGCATCGAGCCGTACCGCTTTCTTCCCGTGCCGTGCGCACGCTGGCCACCGCACTGATCGGCCTGAGCGCCATCGCGGCCGCGATGGCCGCGACCGCCGCGACGTTCGACCTGAGTCCCGAGCAGCGCGGCCGCCCACGTGGCGCGGCCGATGCGGCGGTCGAGCGCGCGGTGCCCGCGTCGTTCAAGTTCGCCGAGCCCGGCACGCTGACGATCGGCATCGCGCCGAGCCTGCCGCCGATCAGCTCGTATGCGACCGACGCGCGCACGGTGATCGGCTTCGATGCCGACGTCGGCCAGCTCGTGTCCGACAGTCTCGGCCGCAAGCTGAAGATCATCGCGCTCGCGTGGGCCGACTGGCCGCTGGCGCTCGAATCGGGGAAAGTCGACGCGGTGATCTCGAACGTGACCGTCACCGAGGAGCGCAAGCAGAAGTTCGATTTCTCGACCTACCGCAAGGACCAGGTCGGCTTCTACGTGCGCAACGACAGCAAGATCCAGGCGATCCGCGAGCCGAAGGACGTCGCGGGGCTGCGCATCGTGACCGACGCCGGCACCAACCAGGAAAAGATCCTGCTCGCGTGGGACCGCGAGAACGTCGCGCACGGGCTGAAACCGGTGCAGATCCAGTATTACGACGACCAGGCGATGCGCATCGTCGCCGTGCAGTCGGGCCGGGCGGACGCGGTGTTCAGCGTGAATTCGGTGCTCGCGTATCAAAGCGCGCAGCAAGGCAAGACGCGGCTCGTCGGCGCGATCAGCGGCGGCTGGCCGCGCACGGCCGACATCGCGATCGCCACGCGCCGCGGCAGCGGCCTCGCCGAGCCGCTGACCGTCGCGCTGAACGACCTGATCAAGAGCGGCCGCTACCAGCAGGTGCTCGACCGCTGGAACCTCGCGTCCGAAGCGATCGACCAGTCGCGCACGAATCCGCCCGGGCTGCCGAAAAGCTGAGCGCCGCGCGCGCCAGACCGTCCATCCACGCTCACGCAGGAACGCCGCTCACCATGTCTTATTCGCTCTCGTTGCTGGACAAGAGTCCGATCGCCGACGGCGCGAACGCCGCCGACGCACTGCGCTTCACCACGACGCTCGCGCGACGCGCCGAACAGCTCGGCTACGCGCGCTTCTGGGTCGCCGAGCATCACGGCACGCCGGGCTTCGCGAGTTCGGCGCCGGAGGTCGTCGTCGCGCACCTGCTCGCGCACACGTCACGCATCCGCATCGGCTCGGGCGGCGTGATGCTGCAGCACTACAGCCCGTTCAAGGTCGCGGAAACCTTCAAGCTGCTGGCCGCGCTCGCGCCGGGCCGCGTCGATCTCGGCATCGGCAAGGCGCCGGGCGGGCTGCCGCTGACCACGCGTGCGCTGCAGTGGTTCCACGACAAGGCGCGCAAGCCCGATTTCGCGGGGCAGCTCGCGGAGCTCGACGCGTTTCTCGGCTGGGGCGTGGCCGAAGATCATCCGCTCGCCGGCGCGGTCGCGATGCCGGTGCCGCCGCAGTTGCCTGAACGCATCCTGCTCGGCGGCTCGCCGGACAGCGGCGCGCTCGCCGCGCGCCACGGCTGGCGCTTCTGCTACGCGGGCCATTTCAACGGCGACGATGCGAATCTCGAACGCTCGCTCGACGCCTACCGCGGCGCGGGCGGCGAGAAACCGCTCGTCGCGCTGTACGCGGTCGCCGCGCCGACGCGCGACGAGGCCGAACAACTGATCGGGCCGCTGAAGATCTTCAAGCTGCAGTTCGCGGGCGGCCAGAGCTTCAATCTCGGCAGCGCGCAGGCGGCCGCGGAATTCGCGCGGCAAAGCGGTGCATCCGACTACCGGATCGACGAGTTGCGCCCGACGGTACTGGCCGATACGCCCGAAGGCGTGCACCGCGCGCTCGACGCGCTGAGCCGGCGGCTCGACGTCGATGCGTTCGTGATCGATTCGCCGGTATCCGACTACGCGGCGCGGCTCGCGTCTGCCGAATGGCTCGGCGGCGCGCTGTCCACCACGCCGTTGCAGACGGCCCTCGCGGCCGATCGCTCCCTCTCCCCTGACCAGAACACGTGACATTCCCATCATGACGACCCGACGATCGATTCCCTTCGGCCTGATGCTGCAAGGCGCAGGCAGCCACATGAACGCGTGGCGGCATTCGAGCAACCCGCCCGACGCCAGCATCAACCTCGACTTCATGATCGGCGTCGCGCGCAAGGCGGAAGCCGCCGGCATCACGTTCGCGTTCGTCGCGGACGGCCTCTACATCAACGAGAAGTCGATCCCGCACTTCCTGAACCGCTTCGAGCCGCTGACCGTGCTGTCGGCGCTCGCGGTCGCGACGAAGAAGATCGGGCTCGCGGGCACGATCTCGACGTCGTACAGCGAGCCGTTCACGGTCGCGCGCCAGCTCGCGTCGCTCGACGCGATCAGCGGCGGGCGCGCGGGCTGGAACGTCGTGACGACGCCGCTCGAAGGCACCGCGAAGAATTTCGGCAAGACGCACCCGGACCACGAACTGCGCTACGAGATCGCCGACGAATACCTCGAGGTCGTGCAGGGCCTGTGGGACAGCTGGGACGACGATGCATTCGTGCGCGACCGCGCGACCGGCCGCTTCTTCGATCGCGACAAGCTGCATACGCTCGATCACCAGGGCCGCTTTTTCCAGGTCGCTGGCCCGCTGAACATCCAGCGCTCGCCGCAGGGGCAGCCGGTGATCTTCCAGGCCGGCTCGTCCGACACCGGCATCGGCCTCGCGGGCAAATACGCGGACGCCGTGTTCACGCATTCGCCGTCGATCGAGGAAACGGCCGCGTTCACGCAGCGCGTGAAACAGAGCGCGATCGAACACGGGCGGCAGGCCGGCGACGTGAAGATCTTCCCGGGCGTCGGGCCGATCGTCGGTCGCACGGCCGCCGAAGCGGAAGACAAATACCAGGCGATCCGCGACCTGCTGACGATCGACGAGGCGCTCGCGTACCTCGGCCGCTATTTCGATCACCACGATTTCACGCAGTACGCGCTCGATGCGCCGTTCCCGGAACTCGGCGAGCTCGGCCGCAACAGCTTCCGCTCGACCACCGACCGCATCAAGGCCGATGCGAAACGCAAGGGCCTGTCGCTGCGCGAAACCGCGCTCGCGGTCGCGACGCCGCGGCCGAACTTCATCGGCACGGCCGAACACGTCGCCGACGAACTGATCCGCTGGCACGACGCAGGCGCCGGCGACGGCTTCATCCTCGGTTTTCCGGTCCAGGCGCAGGGCGTCGACGATTTCATCGAACTCGTGATTCCGGTGCTCGAGGCGCGCGGCCGCTACAGCCGCGACCTGCCCGGCGCCACGCTGCGCGACCACCTCGGTCTGCCGCGCAAGGCGAGCCGCTACGCGACGCCCGGTGCCGCCCAGGAAACGGCCGCCGAAGCGCACGCCTGACGCCGCCGCGCCGCCCATGCACGGCGGCGCGCCCGCCGATCGATCGATTCGAGGATTCCAACGACATGAGCGACACGACCCACCTCGGCGGCGCGCTGCCGCCGCTCTCTTCCCCCGACGCACGCGAGGCCGGCACGCGTTTGCGGATCGTGCCCGCGCGCCACCGGTCGCGCACGGCCGGCACCGTGCTCGCGCTCGTGCTGATAGCGATCACGCTGTATTCGCTCCTCGGCAACCCGCAGTGGGGCTGGCCGGTGTTCGCCGAATGGTTCCTGTCGCCGCCGGTGCTATCGGGGCTCGCGCGCACGCTGGTGCTGACGCTGCTCGGCGCGGTGTTCGGCTTCGTGCTCGGCGCGTTCGTCGCGCTGGCCCGGTTGTCGCGCTCGCGCCTGCTATCCGCCAGCGCATGGACCTTCGTGTGGCTGTTCCGCTCGATTCCGCTGATCGTGCTGCTGCTGATCCTGAACAACCTCGGCTACCTGTACGAGCACGTGCGGCTCGGCGTGCCGTTCACCGACATCGTGTGGTTCGACACGCCGACCACCGACCTGATCAGCCCGTTCCTCGCGGCCGTGCTCGGCCTCACGCTGAACCACGCGGCGTTTTCCGCGGAGGTAATCCGCGGCGGCATTCTCGCGGTCGACCAAGGGCAGCTCGAAGCCGCCGCCGCGCTCGGGCTGCCGCGCGGCCGCCAGACGTCGCGGATCGTGCTGCCGCAGGCGATGCGCGCGATCCTGCCGACCGCATTCAACGACCTGATCTCGCTCGCGAAAGGCACGTCGATGGTGTACGTGCTCGCGATGCCCGAACTGTTCTACACGGTGCAGGTGATCTATCGCCGCAACCTCGAAGTGATTCCGCTGCTGATGGTCGCGACCGTCTGGTACCTGATCATCCTGACCGTGCTGTCCGCGATCCAGGTGCAGGTCGAGCGGCACTATGCACGCGGCGCGCTGCGCAATCCGCCGCCGTCGGTGGTCACGTTCGCGCTTGCGCGCCTCGGCGGGCTGTGGCGGCGTGTCGCGTCACGCCGTGCGGCGTCGAATGCGCAGGCCGCAGACGACACGCGCACCGATACCGCGGCCGCCGTGTCGCGTACCGGCGGCGAAGTGGCCGTGCATGGCGTGTCGAAGCAGTTCGGCATGCAGCGCGTGCTCGACAACGTGTCGTTCGTCGCGCCGCGCGGCAGCGTGACCGTGATCGTCGGCCCGTCCGGCTCCGGCAAGTCGACGCTGCTGCGCACGATCAACCATCTCGAACGCGTCGACGACGGTTTCATCGACATCGACGGCGAACTGATCGGCTATCGCCGCGACGGCGACGTGCTGCACGAACTGAGCGAACGCGACGTGCTGAAGCGGCGCACGGCCGTCGGCATGGTGTTCCAGAACTTCAACCTGTTCCCGCACCTGACGGTGCTCGAGAACCTGATCGAAGCGCCGATCGCCGTCGCCGGCGTGACGTGCGATGCGGCCGAGCACACCGCGCGCACGCTGCTCGCGCGGGTCGGCCTCGCGGATAAAGCCGATGCGTACCCGCGCCAGTTGTCCGGCGGCCAGCAGCAACGCGTCGCGATCGCGCGGGCGCTCGCGTTGCGTCCGAAGGTGCTGCTGTTCGACGAGCCGACGTCGGCGCTCGATCCGGAACTCGTCAACGAAGTGCTCGACGTGATCAAGGAACTCGCGCGCTCGGGCACGACGCTCGTGATCGTCACGCACGAAATCGGCTTCGCACGCGAAGTGGCGGACAACGTGCTGTTCATGGAACGCGGGCGCATCGTCGAGGCCGGGCCGCCCGCCGTCGTGCTCGACGCGCCGTCGCATTCGCGCACCCGCGCGTTCCTGTCGCGGGTGCTGTGATGCGCGCCGCTTCCCACCTGCGAGGTACCGCACGATGACCGATCGACGCCAGTTCATCACGGCCGC